>NZ_CAWURG010000025.1:0-64477 GCF_963924895.1 uncultured Sphaerotilus sp. | reverse complement strand
GCCGTCCGTCGTCGCCGCGAACAGCGTCACGCCGAAGTCGATCCCCAGCGTCGGCACCAGTCCCGCCGCCGGGATCACGTCGGGCTGCTCCACCTGGATCGACACGAACCAGCGGCCTCGCTCCTGTGTCAGCGTGTAGTTGCGCACCTCGCCCTGCACGGGCTGCGACTGGCGCATCCGCACCCAGCCAAGTTTCGGTGGTTTCAGGCGCTGGTTGTCCGCGTCGAGCTTGCAATCCGAGGCCTTCGGGAACCGCAGCCCGGCGTCTTGGCCGCGTCCGCGAAAGCGGGGATAGCCGCCTTGGCCCTCGAAGAAGCGCCGGTAGCTCGCCTCCAGCCGTTTCAGGGTCTGCTGCTGCGCCTGCACCGGCGTCTCGGCCAGCCACGCCGTGTCCGGGTCGTTGCGCCACACCGTCAGCCAGCGACACATCGCCGCGTAACCCGAGAACTTCTCACCAGCAGCCCGCAGTCGCTGCTGTTCGCCTATCGCCCGGTTCCACACCCAGCGGCACGCGCCAGCGAACCGGCGCAGGGCGTGCGCGGTACCGGGCTTGAGGCGCAACTGGAAGCGGAAGGCTCGAATGGACATGATCAATACTGTATATAAAAACAGTCATCAATGCCACAGGAAACTCAACCACCAAGCCATTGGCTCGCTGCGCGAGCCTGCGCTCTACCTCCCCGTCCTTCAGGGCGGGGCTTCTCGCGCTTTCTGGTGACATCCCATGCCCTTGAAGGTCACGACTACTTGCGTGCCAGCCATACGCCCCACATGGCCAGCCCCATCCCCACCATCGCCACCGGGCTGAGCGCCTCGCCGAACAGCGCCCACGCCACCACCGCGGTGCAGGGCGGCACCATGTAGAACAGGCTGGCGACGTTCACCGCGCTGCCCGAGCGGATCAGGAAGTTCAGCAGCCCGACCGCGCCCAGCGAGAGCACCAGCACCAGCCACCCCAGCGCGAAGACGAAGGCGCCGGACGACCAGTCGATGGCCCGGTCTTCCGTCGCCCACGCCAGCGCGCCGGTGACCAGCAGGCAGGGCAGGAACTGCGCCACCGCACCAGTGCGGAAATCGAAGCTGGGGCAGTAGCGCTTCTGGTACAGCGTGCCCGCCGTGATGCCCAGCAGCGCGACCAGCGCCGCCGGCAGGCCGGGCAGGTGGACGAGGTGCCCGAGGGTCTGCAGGTCGAGCCCCGCGCCCGCCAGCCGCGACGACAGCACCAGCACCACGCCGACCAGCCCGAGCACGAGGCCCAGCCACTGCTTCGGCCGCACGGTTTCACCCAGCACCCAGCCGGCACCGACCGCGGTCAGCAGTGGCTGCAGGCCGACGACGAGGCTTGATACGCCGGCCGGCAGCCCCTGCGAGATGCCGGTGAACACGCCGCCCAGGTAGACCGCGTGGACCAGCAGCCCGGCCACCGCGAGGTGACCCCAGGCGCGCGCGCCTTGCGGCCACGGCGCCCGCACCCACAGCGCGGCCACCGCCATCAGCGCGACGACGAAGGCATAGCGTGTGGCCAGGAAACTCAGCGGCGGCGCGTGCGGAAGGCCGAGCTTGGCGCCGATGAAGCCGGTGCTCCACAGCAGCACGAAGAGCAGTGGGGCGTGGCGGCTCCAGCCGGTGGGAGTGGGGGGTGTCATTGGGAAACGGGGGCCGCGGGATCAGTGGCTGGCAGTATCGCAGCGTCCCGGCGCATCGGTCCCGGAGGCGTCCGGGCTGCCCGGTTCAGGGCGTTTCCAGCAGCCGCACCAGTTCGTTCCAGTACGGTGGCGGTGCGCCCCAGGTGTTCTCGTTGGCCTGCCATTGGCCGCCTGTGCTGGTGACGCCGATCCAGGTGGTGTCTGCCTGGCGGGCGCGGGCCACGACGGATTGCAGGGCGGCCGAAGTCGTGGCCGTGTGGACGAGGTGCCACGTCTGCAGGCCGCGTTGGCGGGCCTGCCGCGTCACCTCGGTCAACACGGTCTCGCGCTCGGCGTGGCTGGCGGCGGTGCCCTCGAAGACGACCACGGTTTCACCCGCCTGCAGCCCGTCGAGTACGCAGGCGTCGGCGATGCCCGGGTTGAACGCCAGCAGCGGGGCTGGCGAGCCTTTGCGGCGGTACTTGGCAACCAGGGCACGCAGCCGCGCGTACTGGGCGGAGAAGACCGTGCAGTCCCAGGTGGTCGGTGCGGTTTCGTCGAAGAACAGGCCGTCGAGGTCGGGCATCTGCGTCAGGTAGGTGGCCACCTGGGCCTCGATGCGGGCCCAGGTCTGGCACACACCGACCTGGTCGCAGTCGTGGCGGAAGTAGCCGGTGGGCACGTAGCCGAGGTGGCGTACGCCGCGCGCGCGCAGTTCAGCCGAACTGCGCTGCCAGGTGGCGAGGTTGGCGACGGGCGTGTTCGCGGTACCGGTGGCCATGATGCCCGCCTCGGGATTCAGCACCGCCAGGCTGGCCGTGGGCAGCAGCCGGTAGGCATCGGCGTTGCTGCCCCAGTAGCTGATGACCCCCAGCCCCGGACGGAGGGAGGCCCCTTGCGTGGTGCTCGTGGGGACGGTGGTGGCCGCCGCGGCGTCGGGAGAGGCGCTGCCGCCACAGCCGCCGAGCAGCCCGGCGCTCAGCAGCGCCATGGTCCACCGCTGCACCGGCCGCAGGTCTTGCCAAGGAGTGTTCATCGCGCCGAACCTCAGGAAAAACAAAGGAAGTGACAAAAATGATAATTTCGTCACATCCTAATGGCCGAATCTGAGCCGCTGCTTGTCAGAAGCTTGTCAGCGGCTTTTCTGAGGCCCTCGGCGAGAGGGGGTCGGCGGCGGAGGGCTCAGCGTGCGGGGGGCTGGTGCCGGGCGATCTTGTCGAGCAGTTCGATCAGCAGCGCGCGTTCGGCGCGGCTGAGGCAGCCATCGAGTTCGCCTTCCATCGCGGGCGTCTTCGTGGCGATCTCGTCGGCGAGCGCGCGGCCGCTGTCGGTCAGCATCACGTGCTGCGAGCGGCGGTCGACCTCGCTGCGCACGCGTTGCAGCACGCCCCGTTCCTGCATCCGGTCGAGCAGGATGGTGAGGTTCGGCGCGGACAGGGCCAGCGACTGCGCGAGCTGCTTGGGCGTGAGCTGCGCGTTGGCCGCGAGCAGCATCAGCAGCGAATACTCGACCGGGCGCAGGTCGAAGGGCTGGCCGAAGTGCTTGAGAAAGGTGACATGGGTGGTCACGCGGGCGCACGCGAGGTGGTGGCCGACGACGCTGTCCAGCACGCCCTGGGCGGGACCTTGTTTCTTGGTACTGCTGCTCATCACCGCATGATGCCCGCCTGCAAGCGCCGCGCCCATCACCCCGGGATCCAGCCCAGCGCCAGTGTCGCGTCTGCCACACGCTGCCAGCGCCAGCGCGCCGCGGGCAGCAGCCAGGTGCGGCCGTGCTGCGTGATGGTGAGCAGCCAGTCGCGCCGTGCGGTGTCGCTGTCGTTCAGCGCGGCGCGGGCCAGCCGCGCCCAGCTCCAGGCCAGCAGGCTGTGGCCAAGCGCGTGCAGGTAGTCGTCGGCGACGAGGAAGGGCCGGTCCGGCGCCGCGGCCCGGCCAGCCTGCAGCGCGGCGGTGGCGGCGACGATGGTCTCGACCTCGTCGGTGAGCGTGGCGGCCCAGGTGCGCAGCGTGCCGGCTGCGTCGTCTTGGGCGGCCAGCAGGGTGTCGATCTCGACGCGGAACACGTCCAGCAGCCGATCCAGCCGCTGCGGCCGGTCCAGCACCTTGCGCATCAGCAGGTCGATGGCCTGGATCTCGTTGGTGCCCTCGTAGATCAGCGCGATGCGGCTGTCGCGCACATGCTGCTCGATGCCCCAGTCGTGCACATAGCCGTGGCCGCCGAGCACGCCCAGCGCCTCGTTGGCGCCGTGGTGGCCGAGGTGGGTGAGGAAGGCCTTGAGGATGGGCGTCAGCAGCGCCACCAGATCGTCGCGCTCCTTGCGCACGGCGGCGTCCGGGTGGTGCTCCGACTCGTCGAGCAGGATCGCCGTCCAGTACGCCATGACGCGCGCGCCCTCGCACTGCGCGTGCAGGTCGAGCAGCGTGCGGCGCATCGCGGGGTGCCAGACGATCGGGTCCGGTCCCTTGTGCGCGGGATTGGCGTCTGCCGGACGGGCCGGTGCGCGCAGTTGCAGCCGCTCGCGGGCGTAGCTGGTGGCGATCTGGCAGGCGGCTTCCAGGTGGCCGAGGCCTTGCATCCCGACGTGCAGCCGCGCCGAGTTCATCATCAGGAACATCGCGGCCAGCCCGGCGTTCGGCTCGCCCAGGATCCAGCCTTCTGCCTGCTCGAAGCGCATCTGGGCGGTGGCGCTGCCCTTGATGCCCATTTTCTTCTCGATGCCGTCGCACCACGCGCCGTTGCGCCGGCCGTCGGGCAGCCACTTCGGCACCAGCACCAGCGTCAGGCCCTTGGTCCCCGCGGGGGCGCCGGGCAGGCGGGCGAGCACGAGGTGGACGATGTTGTCCGTCAGGTCCTGGTCGCCACCGGAGATGAAGATCTTGTTGCCGGTGACGGTGACGGCTGCGCCATTGACCACCGGCGCGTCCGGATCGACCGGCTCGCAGCGGGTGCGGGTCAGGCCGAGGTCGCTCCCGGCTTGCGGCTCGGTCAGGTTCATCGTCGAGAGCCACTCGCCGCTGACCACCTTCGGCAGGTAACGCGCACGCAACTCCGGCACGGCGTGGTGGCGGATCGCTTCATACGCGCCGTGCAGCAGCCCCGGGTACATGGTCCAGGCGTGGTTGGCCGAGACAAGCATCTCGAACAGCGCCGCGTTCAGCAGGCTGGGCAGGCCTTGGCCGCCGTCCTCGGGTGCGCAGGGCAGCGAGGGCCAGCCGCCGTCGACGAAGGCCTTCCACGCGGCGGGATAGCCGGTGGGTGTCTTCACGGTGTTGGCTTCCCAGCGGCAGCCCTCGGTGTCGCCGGAACCATTGATCGGCGCGATCACCTCGTGGGCAAAGCGGCCGGCCTGCTCCAGCACCTCGCGGGCGGTGTCGGCGTCGAGGTCGGCGAAGGCGGGCTGCTGGCGCCACGACGCGGGGGCATCCAGCACCTGCTCGATGACAAACTGCATGCGCTGCAGGGGCGGGGTCCAGGTGCTCATGTCGTCTGCTGCGGAGGCTTATTTCTTCTGCGCGCCGAGGTAGGTCTCGATCACGCGTGCATCGCCGGCCAGCTCGCGCGCCGGGCCCTCCAGCGCGATCGCGCCGGTCTCCAGCACATAGCCGTAGTCGGCGACTTCGAGCGCAGCGCGGGCGTTCTGCTCGATCAGCAGGATGCTCACGCCGGTCTCGCGCAGCCGGGTGATGATGCGGAAGATCTCGCGCACGATCAGCGGCGCCAGACCGAGGCTTGGCTCGTCGAGCATCAGCACCTTGGGCTGGCTCATCAGCGCGCGGCCCACGGCCAGCATCTGCCGCTCGCCGCCGGACATCGTGCCGGCGTGCTGGTCGCGGCGCTCCTTGAGGCGCGGGAACAGCGTGTAGACGTGGTCGAGCTGGTCGCGCCACTGGCCGTTGCCGCTGCGCATCTGGCGCCAGCCGCCGAGCACGAGGTTGTCCTCGACCGTCATGGTCGAGAACAGCTCGCGCTTCTCGGGCACCAGCGCCAGACCCGCCATCACGCGGTCTTCCAGCGTGACGTTGGCGAGGTCCTGGCCGTCGAACAGCACCTTGCCAGTGGACGGCAGCACGCCCATCAGCGCGTTCAGCGTCGTGGACTTGCCGGCGCCGTTCGGGCCGATCACGGTGACGACACTGCCGGCCGGCAGCGTCAGGTTCAGGCCCGAGAGCACCTCGGCCTTGCCGTAGCCGGCGTGCAGGCCGGTGACGGAGAGCAGGGCAGGGGGGGCGGTCTTGGTCGTGGAAGTCATCGTCATGGTGTCAGTGCTCCGTGCCGAGGTAGGCGGCGCGCACGACCGGGCTGGCCTGCACTTCGGCGGGGGTGCCCTCGATCAGCTTGGTGCCGAACTCCATCACCACGATGCGGTCGGTCAGGTTCATCACGAAGTCCATGTCGTGCTCGACCAGCAGCAGGCTCATGCCTTCGCCCTTGAGCTGGCGCAGCACGTTGGCCAGCGCCTGCTTTTCCTTGTGGCGCAGACCGGCGGCAGGTTCGTCCAGCAGCAGCAGCGCCGGGTCGGTGCACAGCGCGCGGGCGATTTCCATCATCCGCGCCGGGCCGAGCGCCAGGTTGCCGGCGAGTTCGTGCATCTGGTCCTGCATCCCGATGCGCACGAGCTGGCGTTCGGCTTCGCGGAAGAGCTGGCGCTCCTCGGCACGGTCGAGACGCAGCATCGCCTTGGCGGTGCCGGAGGTGCTGCGCAGGTAGCCGCCGAGGGCGACGTTCTCCAGCACCGTCATGTCCGGCAGCATCTTCACGTGCTGGAAGGTGCGCGACATGCCGCGGCGGGCGATCTCGCGCGAGGACAGCGCCGAGACGTCTTCCCCGCGGAAGCTCACCCGGCCGGAGGTCTTGGAGAGCACGCCCGACACGAGGTTGAAGGTGGTCGACTTGCCGGCGCCGTTCGGGCCGATCAGGCCGACGATGTCGCCGGTGCGGATCTGGAAGCTGACGTCATTGACCGCCACGAGGCCGCCGAACTGCTTGCGCACCTGGGCCACGTCCAGCAGCAGCTCGCCCGGTGCCGGCTTGCTGCGCTCGGGCAGCGGTGCGGCGTCGGCCCAGTCGCGCACCCGCTGGCGCGAGGGCAGGAAACGGTCAAACAGCTTTTCCAGGTGCGGCCAGAGGCCTTCCGGCGCGTACTTGAGCACCATCACCAGGACCACGCCGAACACGATGCTCTCGTAATTGCCGCTGGAGCCGAGCAGGCGCGGCAGCCAGTTCTGGAGCTGCTCCTCGACGATCTTGACCAGCGCGGCCCCCGTGAAGGCGCCCCAGACATTGCCCACGCCGCCGAGCACGGCCATGAACAGGTACTCGATGCCCTTGCCGAGCGCGAACGGCGAGGGGTTCACCGTGCGCTGGAAGTGCGCGAACAGCCAGCCCGAGATGGACGCGAGCATGGCGGCCAGCACGAACACCAGCACCTTGTAGCGGTAGGTCGAGATGCCCATGGCCTCGGCCATCGTCACGCCGCCCTTGAGCGCGCGGATGGCGCGGCCGGTGCGCGAGTCCAGCAGGTGGACCACGCCGACCGCCGCCAGCAGCGCGACGACCCAGATCACGTAGAAGTAGCTGCGCCCCGACGCCAGGCTCATGCCGAACAGCGTCATCGCCGGCACGCCCAGGATGCCGTCGTACTTGCCCAGCCAGTCCATGTTGGACATGGTGTAGTAGAGCGCCAGCGCCCAGGCGATGGTCGCCAGCGGCAGGTAGTGGCCCGACATGCGCAGCGTCACGGCGGCCAGGATCAGCGCCACGGCGACCGTGATCGCCAGGCCGATGAACACCGTCAGCCAGGGCGAGATGGCGTAGTTGACCGACAGGAAGGCCGCGGTGTAGGCGCCGACGCCGACGAACGCCGCCTGCCCGAAGGAGGTCAGGCCGGCGACCCCGGTGAGCAGCACCAGGCCGAGCGAGACGGTGGCGTAGAGGCCGATGTAGTTGAGCTGGGTGATCCAGAACTCCGGCACCGGCAGCACTGGCAGCAGGGCCAGCAGGGCGGCGAAGAACAGGAACCAGCGAGTGCGAGCCGCCACGGGTCAATCCTCCTCAGTATGCGGGTCACGCAGCGAACGCCACAGGAGCACCGGCAGGATGGAGGTGAACACGATCACCTCCTTGAATGAGCTGGCCCAGAACGAGCCGAACGATTCGAGCAGACCGACGCCGAGCGCGCCGACCAGCGCCATCGGGTAGCTCGCCAGCCCGCCGAACACGGCAGCGACGAAGCCCTTCAGGCCGATCAGGAACCCGGAGTCGTAGAACACGGTGGTGGTCGGGCCGATCAGCAGGCCCGACAGCGCGCCGATGAAGGCGGCCATCGTGAAGCTGAGGCGGCCGGCCTGCACCGTCGAGATGCCCATCAGGCGGGCGCCGAGGCGGTTCACGGCGGTGGCGCGCAAGGCCTTGCCGTACAGCGAGCGCTCGAAGAACAGCCACAGCAGCACGATCAGCGCGGCCGAGGCCAGGAAGATGATGACCGTCTGGCCCGTCAGCATCAGCGGGCCGGCGTTGAATCGCGCGTCCCAGAAGCTCGGGTTGCGGTAACCCTCGGCGCCGAAGAACAGCAGCCCCACCCCGGTGAGCGCGAAGTGCACCCCCACCGACACGATCAGCAGCACCAGCACGGTGGCGTCCGCCAGCGACTCGTAGGCGAGCCGGTAGGTCAGCCCGCCCAGCGGCGTGACGATGGCCAGCGTCAGCAGCGCCTGCACGACCAGCGGCAGGTTCAGCGGCGCGGCCACCATGGCGACCGTGGCGATCACCAGCGGCAGGGCCAGGGTCAGCACCGCGCCCTTGGCCACCAGCCCCGCCGGGCGGCGCTGGCGCAGTCCGTGGACCGCTTCGACCACGGCCGCCACCGCCGCCATGATCAGCAGCAGCCAGACGGTGCCCGGCACCTTGCCGGTCTGCAGCACGGCCAGCGTCAGCGCCCCATAGGCGACAAATTCGCCCTGCGGGATGAAGATCACCCGCGTGACGGCGAACAGCAGCACGGTCGCCGTGGCCAGCAGCGCGTAGACCGCGCCATTGGTCATGCCGTCGAGCGCCAGGATGCTTGCAATCGAGAAGTCCATCGGAGGGGGTTCCGGTTCAGGTGGGGGCGGCGCAGCCAAGGCCGCGCCGCAACAGACTTATTCGACCTTCCAGTCGCCGTTGACCACCTTCAGGATCACGCCGGTCTCGGTCGTGTAGCCCCAATGGTTGTCCTTCGAGTAGGTCAGCACGCCGTGGGAGATGACGGTGCGGCCCATGGTCTCGGTGGCGTCCTTCAGGGCGGCGCGGAACTCGGGCGTGCCCGGCTTGGCCTTCTTCAGCGCCATCGGGATGATCTTTTCGAGCACCAGCGCGGCGTCATAGGCGTGGCCGGCGAACTGGTTGCGCGAACCCGGGCCGTTGACCTTCTCGAACTTCTGCACGAAGTCGGTGGCGATCTTCTTGGACGGGTGGTCGTCGGGCAGCTGCTCGGCGATCACGCAGGGGCCGGAGACGACGTAGGCGCCCTCGACGTCCTTGCCACCGATGCGCATCAGGTCGCGCGTGGCGGCGGCGTGGGTCTGGTAGACCTTGCCCTTGTAGCCGCGCTCGATGATGGCCTTGTGCGGCATGGCAGCACCGGAACCGGAGGCGACGATCAGCATCGCGTCCGGATTCGCGGCCGTCAGCTTGAGGGCCTGGGCGGTCACGGCGGTGTCGGTGCGGGCGAAGCGCTCGGTCGCGATGACCTTGATTGGCAGGCCCATGGCGGTGGCTTCGGCCTGGAAGTCCTTGAGCCAGCTTTCGCCGTAGGCGTCCGTGTAGCCGAGGAAGCCGACCGTCTTCACGCCCAGCTTGCTCATGTGCTTGAGCATGGCGTGGGACATCACCGCGTTCGACTGCGGCAGGCGGAAGGCCCAGTTGTCCTTGCCGGCCTGGAGCACGGCGGGGGAGAACATGAACTGCGGCGTGCCGGCCTCGGCCACCGTGTCGGACATGGCGATGGCCACCGGCGTCGCGGCCGAGCCCATCACGATGTCCATCTTGTCGGTGACGAAGCGCTTGGCGTTCTGCACGCCCTTGGTCGGATCGGAGCCGTCGTCGAGCACGACCACGTTGAGCTTCTCGCCGCCGATCGAGGCGGGCCAGAGCTTGATGCCGTTCTGCATCGGGATACCCAGGCCGTTGGCCGGTCCGGTCAGCGGCAGGCTGATGCCGATGTTGATGTCGGCCCATGCTGCGCCAGAGGCCGCCCACAGCGCGGCTGTGGCGACCAGGGTCTTGAGAAGCGTCGGTGCGTTCTTCGAGGGGGTCATGTCTTCCTCCGGGTGTCGGTGGGTGGTGGCAATGTGCCGTTGAGAAGGGTCAAAATCCATGCGTATATTCCCGACCGACTGGTCGGTTTATCGCCGAATGGTGTCGGTTCGTCACCGTGGCGCCATCCGCAGCGCGCCGTCCAGACGGATCACCTCGCCGTTGAGGTGGCCGTTCTGGACGATGTGCGCCGCCAGTGCAGCGAACTCGTCGGGCTGGCCCAGGCGCTTCGGGAACGGAATCGACGCGGCCAGCGACTGCTGCACCGCTTCGGGCAATTCGTTCATCAGCGGCGTTGCGAACAGGCCCGGCGCGATGGTGCAGACGCGGATACCCCACTGCGCCAGATCGCGCGCCAGCGGCAGGGTCATGCCGACCACGCCGCCCTTGGAGGCCGAATACGCTTCCTGCCCGACCTGCCCGTCGAAGGCGGCGACCGAGGCGGTGTTGATGATGACGCCGCGCTCGCCCGAGGTGCCCTCCAGCGGCTCGGCCTTCGCCAGCCGGGCGGCGGCGAGGCGCACGACGTTGTAGGTGCCGATCAGGTTCACGCGCACGACGCGCTCGAAGTCCTCCAGCGGCGCGGGCGAGCCGTCGCGCTGGATCACGCGCTTGGCGCTGCCGATGCCGGCGATGTTCATGACGATGCGGGCGGTGCCGTGGGCGGCTTCGGCGGCGTCGAGTGCGGCGGTGACGCTGGCGCTGTCGGTGATGTCGCAGCGCAGCGCGAGCCCGCCGATGTCGGCGGCGACGCGCTCGGCGCCGGCCTGGTTGACGTCCAGCACGGTGACCTTGGCGCCTTGGCGGGCGAGTTCGCGGGCGACCGCCTCGCCGAGGCCCGAGCCGCCGCCGGTGACGATCGCGGCGTGTCCTTGAATCTGCATGGTGTTTCCTTCAGCCCTTTTTCAACCCTTGCGCGGCAGGATCACGAATGGATCGCTGGCGCTGCCTTCGTAGAGTGCCTCGACCAGCGCAGCGCGGTGCAGCAGCACGGCGCGCTGGTTGATCGAGCCCTTGTCGGTGACCTCGCCCTTGTCGATCGAGGGCAGCTCGGCCATGACGTGCATCCGCGCCGGGCGGTTGGCACTGCCGGTGCCGGCGCGCCAGAGCTGGTCGGCTACGCGCTGGAAGAAGTCGCGCACGGCCGGCGTGTGCATCAGCTCCGGCACGGGCAGCGACCCGGCCTCCAGTCCGTCGGCCTCAGCGAGCTTGCGACACTCGTCGACCCGTGGGAAGACCAGCAATCCGATCTCGTCGCGGTTCAGCCCGGCCACGACCACGTCCTGGATGCACGGCGCACCCGCCAGCGTGACCTTGGCGCGCAGCGGGCCGACGCTGACGAAGGTGCCGGTGGAGAGCTTGAAGTCCTCGGCGGTGCGGCCATCGAACAGCAGGCCGCGGGTCGGCTCGGCCGGGTCGATGAACTTCACGGCGTCGCCGGTGCGGTAGTAGCCTTCCTCGTCGAAGGCCTCGGCGGTTTGTTGCGGGGCGCGCCAGTAGCCGGGCATGACGTTCGGGCCGCGAAAGCGCACCTCGGTCTTGGCGTTGTCGCCCACGCCATCCGGCACCAGCTTGACCTCGACGCCCGGCACCGGCAGCCCGATGTGGCCCGAACGCACGTCGGTGCCGACCGCGAAGGTGCACGACGGCGCCGTCTCGGTCATGCCCAGGCCGGTGATGATGCGGATGCGCTCGCCGATCTCGGCCTCGCCGTGGGCGTCCAGCTTGTCCCAGACGGCCTGCGACAGCCCGGCGCCTGCGAACATGAAGGCCTGCACGCGGGCGAACAGCGATCGGCGCAGCACCGGGTCGGCGTCCATCGCGAAGGCGATTTCCTCGAAGCCCTTCGGCACGTTGAAGTAGATCGTCGGCGAGATCTCGCGCAGGTTGCGCAGCGTCTCGGCCATGCCCTTCGGGGTCGGCTTGCCTTCGTCGATGTAGAGCGTGCCGCCGTTGTAGAGCACGAGGCCGACGTTGTGGTTGCCGCCGAAGGTGTGGTTCCAGGGCAGCCAGTCCACCAGCACGGGCGGCTCGTCGGCGAGGAAGACCAAGCACTGGCGCAGCATCTGCTGATTGGCGCACAGCATCCGCTGCGTGTTGATGACCGCCTTGGGCAGCTTGGTCGAGCCGGAGGTGAAGAGGAACTTGACGATGGTGTCGGGGCCGACCAGCGCATGGGCAGCGTCACCGGAGGCACCCGGCGCGGTGGCCAGCAGCGCATCGAAGGGCGTGACGGGGCGGTCGTCGAGCGTGCCTTCGGTCAACACCACTTCCACGTCCGCGCCGAACACGGCCGAGATCGCCTTGCCATAGGCCGGCGAGGCGGCGAACACCAGCCCCGGCGTCACCGTGTCGGCGATGTGGCGCAGCTTGCCGAAGTCCTGCGAGATCAGCGAGTAGGCTGAGGACACCGGCGTCACCGGTACACCCGCCCACATTGCGCCCAGCACCAGCGTCAGGTGTTCGAGGTCGTTGTCGGACAGGATGGCGATCGGGCGCTCCGCCGACAGGCCGCGGTCCGTCAGCGCCTGGCCGACGGCGCGGGCGCGCTGCAGCATCTCGGCGTAGGTGATGCGCTGCCAGTCGCCGCCCTGCACGCGCTTGGCAGCGATGGCGCGGTCGGGAGCTTCCGCGGCCCACTGTTCCAGCGCGTCGGTCAGCCGGGGCGGAAACCAGCCCAGCGGCTCGGTGGCGCGCAGGCGCTGCAGGCCGTCGGTCCCGGTGTCCAGCACGGCGTCGGTGCAGCCGCCGACGCGGATGTCGCGGTAGCGGCCGGTGGGGTTCACGGCCGTGCTCATGACTGCTTGACCACCTTGCCCGCCCGCCCTTCGAGGAAGGCACGCAGCCGGTCCTGGGCTTCCGGCGTGTTGCTGGCGGCCGCGGCCATCAGCGATTCGGTGAACAGGCCCTCCGCCGGGCTCATCTCGACGATGCGCGGCAGCGCGTGCATCACGGCGAAGGCGGTCATTGGGGCGTTGCCGGCGATCTTGCGTGCCAGCGCGATGCCCTTGGCCAGCCCCTCGCCATCGGCGGTGCGGTAGTTGACGATGCCGTAGCGTTCGCCCTGGTCGGCATCGAAGACGCGGCCGGTCAGCATCATGTCGGTCATGCGCGCCGTGCCCATCAGCCGCGGGATGCGCACCGAGCCGCCGCCGCCGACGAAGATGCCGCGCTGGCCTTCGGGCAGGCCGAAGTAGGCCGAGTCCTCGGCGACCCGGATCTGGCACGACGCGGCCAGCTCCAGCCCACCGCCGACCACCGCACCGTGCAGCACCGCGATCACCGGCACCTTGCCGAACTGCACCGCGTCAAACGCCGCGTGCCAGCCGCGCGAGTGCAGGATAGCGCCGTGGATGTCGCGCTCCACCAGCTCCGACAGGTCCAGCCCGGCGCAGAAGTGGTCCCCGGCGCCGCTGACCACGACGGCGCGGGTCTCGGCCGGCAGGTTCACGAAGGCGGTGTGGAGTTGCGCCACCAGCGTGTCGTTGATGGCGTTGCGCTTGGCCGGCCGGTTCAGGCGGAGGTGCGTGACGGGGCCAGACTGGGAGATCTGCAGCAGGTCGAGCGCGGCCAGCAGGCCCGTGGCCGGGACAAACGTGGAGTCGAGGGCGGGTGTGGTCATGGCGTGAGGAGCGGCAGAAGCGAGAGAAATTTGATTAACAAATATAAGTATTTGCACGCTCTGAGTGCTCCGTAATTACCCTTTGCTGCACTGCGTCAAGGTTTAAATCATTCCTGTTTTGCGGGTAAACCCTGGTCTTGTGTTCCTAGATTGATTACAAAATTTAAGCAAATCACCCCGGTACGCTCCATGAACACCAACGACCTGATCGCCATCGACATCCACACCCACGCCGAGGTGTCGTGCCGCAACCCCTTCGACAGCTACGGCGAAGAGTACGACCGCGCCGCCGACAAGTACTTCGGCTCCAACCGGCGCCCGACGATCGCCGAGACGGTGGCCTACTACCGCGAGAAGAAGATTGGCCTGGTGATGTTCACGGTCGACAGCGAGGCGCAGCTCGGCCGCCGCCGCATCCCGAACGAGGAGATCTGCGACGCCGCGCGCGAGAACAGCGACATGATGGTGGCTTTCGCCTCGATCGACCCCCACAAAGGCAAGATGGGCGCCCGCGAGGCCCGGCGTTTGATCGAGGAGCACGGCGTCAAGGGCTTCAAGTTCCACCCGACGGTGCAGGGCTTCCTCCCGTACGACCGCATGGCCTGGCCGCTCTACGAGGTCATCGCCGAGTACAAGCTGCCGGCGATCTTCCACAGCGGCCACTCGGGCATCGGCTCGGGCATGCGCTGCGGCGGGGGCCTGCGGCTGCAGAACTCGAACCCGATGCTGCTGGAGGATGTGGCGATCGATTTCCCCGACATCCAGATCGTCATCGCCCACCCAAGCTGGCCGTGGCAGGACGAGGCCCTGTCGCTGGCGCTGCACAAGCCGAACATCTGGATCGACCTGTCCGGCTGGAGCCCGAAGTACTTCCCGGCGCAGCTGGTCCAGTACGCCAACACGCTGCTGAAGGACCGGATGCTGTTCGGCTCCGACTACCCGCTCATCACGCCCGAGCGCTGGATGAAGGACTTCGACGAGGCTGGCTTCAAGGACAAGGTCAAGCCGCTGATCCTCAAGGAAAACGCCAAGCGGCTGCTCGGCTTCGCCTGAGCGTCGTCGCTCCATTGGTCAGCGCCGGTGTCCCGGCATTGCGCAACAGGCTGCGCCGTTTGTGCCACGGCGCCCGGCCTTGCCCGGGTAAACACCGGTCTTCGTGGCCCGCAGACGGCGCGTTGAAGGCGGGGCACGCAGTTTGCACAGGAACGCCGCCGCCGCGGTACGTCTGTGTGCCGGTCGTGCCATCCATGTCCAATCAACGCCCCGAGGAGACCCCATGAAAGCCCTGCTGCCCGTTCTGGCCGCCGCCACCCTGACCCTGTCCGCCGGCCTGTCCCAGGCCGCCGAAGGCAAGGACGTCTACAACCAGAACTGCGCCATGTGCCACGTGCCGGGCCTGGCGAACGCGCCGAAGTTTGGCGACAAGGAAGCGTGGGGTCCGCGCGTGAAGACCGGCCGCGAGGCACTGCTGACGGCCGTCTTGAAGGGCAAGGGCGCCATGCCGGCCAAGGGTGGCAACCCCAAGCTGAGCGACGAGGACGTCGGCGCGGCACTCGATTACATGCTGGCCGCAGTCAAGTGATTTCCGGATAGCGTCCGAACGTTGTCACACTGCTGAAATATGAGGCAATCTAGGAAAAGTCCTTGTGAATCAAGGACTTGAGTACTGAATTCTCAGCTCATCCCCAGGGTTATCCACAGCGCCTGTGGAATGGGCTGGCGAGATTCAGGCACAAAAAAAGCGCGACCTCGGTCGCGCTTTTTCATGCGTGCAGGGTCACTGCTCGGCGAAAGCCCGCTCGATGACGAAGTCGCCCGGCGTGGTCGTGTTGCCTTCGGCGAAACCGCGCTCTTCGAGCATCTTCTTCAGGTCGCGCAGCATCGCAGGGCTGCCGCAGATCATGGCGCGGTCTTCGGCCGGGTTCAGCGCCGGCAGGCCGAAGTCGCTCCACATGCGGCCGTCGGCGATCAGGTCGGTGATGCGGCCCTGGCGCTCGAAGGGCTCGCGCGTCACGGTCGGGCAGTAGACCAGCTTGTCGCCGATCACTTCGCCCAGGAACTCGTGGTTCGGCAGGCTCTTGAACAGGTCCTGGTAGGCCAGCTCGTTCACCTGGCGGCAGCCGTGGACGACGATGACCTTCTCGAAGCGCTCGTAGGTCTCCGGGTCCTGGATGATCGACAGCCACGGGGCCAGGCCAGTGCCAGTGCCCAGCAGGTACAGGCGCTTGCCGGGGTTCAGGTAGTCGACCAGCAGCGTGCCGGTGGGCTTGCGGCCGACGAGGATCTTGTCGCCGACCTGCAGGTGCTGCAGGCGCGAGGTCAGCGGGCCGTCCGGCACCTTGATCGAGAAGAAGTGCAGGCTCTCTTCCCAGTTCGGGCTGGCGATGGAGTAAGCACGCAGCAGCGGCTTGCCGTTGACGGGCAGGCCGATCATCACGAAGTGACCGCTCGAAAACCGGAAGGCCGGGTCGCGTGTGGTGGTGAAGCTGAACAACCGGTCGGTCCAGTGGTGGACCGAGGTGACGGTTTCTTCGTTGAAGGCTTTCATGGCAGTCGCAGGCAGGGGCACAGGGCCAGCGCGGAGGGGTCGCGCGAAAGGATCGAGGATACCCGATGGAGGTAGAAGGTCACAAACGGCTGTGGCCGTCAATCAGGCGTTCCCCCGCGAACAGGCTTTCGACGGTCTCACGGGCGCGGATCAGCGTGACCTGCGCGCCATCGACCATCACCTCAGCGGCGCGCGGGCGGCTGTTGTAGTTGCTCGCCATCGTCATGCCGTAGGCGCCGGCCGACAGCATCGCCAGCGTGTCGCCCTCCTGCACCGCCAGTTCACGGTCGCGGCCGAGCCAGTCGCCCGACTCGCACACCGGGCCGACCACGTCCCAGGTCTGCGCCGCGTCGTCGCGCTGCTGGCAGGGCACGATGCCCATCCACGCCTCGTACATCGCCGGGCGCGCCATGTCGTTCATCGCGGCGTCGACGATGCAGAAGTTCTTGTGTTCGCCGGGCTTGAGGTAGAGCACCTCGGTCAGCAGCACGCCGGCGTTGCCGACCAGCGAGCGGCCTGGCTCCATCAGGATCTCGCGGTGACCGTGGCCGCGCGCATCGATCTTGGCCAGCAATGCGCCGATCAGCGCGTCGGCGGTGGGCGGCTGCTCGTCGGTGTAGGTGATGCCCAGGCCGCCGCCGAGATCGAGGTGGTGCACGGGAATGCCGGCCGCCTCAATCGCCTCGACCAGGTCGAGCACGCGGTCGAGCGCGTCAAGGTAGGGGCTGATCTCGGTGATCTGCGAGCCGATGTGGCAGTCGATGCCGTGCACGGCGATGCCGGGCAGGCGGGCAGCGTGCTGGTAGACGGCCAGCGCGTGTTCGTGCGAGATGCCGAACTTGTTGCCTTTCAGCCCGGTGGAGATGTAAGGATGTGTCTTGGCGTCGACGTCCGGATTGACGCGCAGGCTGATCGGCGCGGTCTTGCCCATCGCGCTGGCGACTTCGGACAGCACGTCGAGTTCGGCCTCGCTCTCGACGTTGAAGCAGCGCACGCCGGCCTCCAGCGCCAGGCGCATCTCGGCGCGGGTCTTGCCGACACCCGAGAACACCACCTTGTCCGCCGAGCCCCCCGCGGCCAGCACGCGCTGCAACTCGCCCGCGGAGACGATGTCGAAGCCGCAGCCGGCCTCGGCGAAGGTCTGCAGCACGGCGAGGCTGGAGTTGGCCTTCATCGCGTAGCAGACCAGGTGCGGACGGCCGGCCAGCGCGTGCTGATAGGCCGCGGCGGCCGAGCGCATGGCCTGGCGCGAGTACACGTACAGCGGCGTGGCGAATTCATGCGCCAGACCGGCCAGCGCGTGGCCTTCGAGCGTGAGGGTGCCGGCGGCGTCGCGGGCGAGAAAGGGGGAGCCGGGCAGGTTCATCGTGCGGGTGTGGAGGCGGGGGCGGCCGCGGCCGCAGGAAGGGAAGGAGGGGTGTCCGAGGGGGGCAGCGTCAGCGGACCCTTCTGGCCGCAGGCCGACAGCAGCAGGGCACAGGCCCCGGCCGCGCACAGCGCTAAACTCGTTTTCAGCAAGCCTTTGAACATCGACGGATTCTAGCGACCATGGACCACACCTCTGCTTCGACCGGCCTCTCCGACGCCGAGTACACCCGCCGCGCCCATGCGGCACTGGCCGCCATCGAGACCACCATCGACCGCTGGCTGGACGACGACGTGATCGACATCGACACGCACCGCACGGGCGGCCTGCTGGAGCTGAGCTTCCCGGGCGGCAGCAAGATCATCCTCAACACGCAGCCGCCGCTGCAGGAGCTGTGGATGGCGGCCCGCGCCGGGGGCTTCCACTACCGCTGGACCGACGGCGCCTGGCGCGACGGCCGCGGCGGCGACGAGTTCTTCGCCGCGCTGTCCGCCCAGGCCAGCGCACAGGGGGGGTGCGCGCTGGTCTTCACGCCGCCGGACCTGCCCGCCTGAGGCGGGCAGAGCCGGCTCAGCGCGGAACGTCCGCGGGTGACGGTGCCGGCATGGGTGCAGGCATGGGCGCGGGCGCTGCTGGCGGTGCCGGCACGTCTGGCGCCGGCGACGGACTGGGCGTACCACCGGTGTCGCGGAACAGGTCGAGGATGCCCTTGCGCTCTTCCGACCGGGCTGGTCGGGGCGCCACGTCTTCCAGACCCAGCGAGCGCACGCCGCCACCCTGGCTGTTCTCGGTGTAGTACCAGTCGTTGTTGAGGAACACCACGCCATCCGGCGCGCTGTATTCGCTCACCGGCACGCCGCGCAGCGCCTGCGCCATGTAGTCGATCCAGATCGGCAGGGCCAGCCCGCCGCCGGTTTCCTTGTCGCCCAGCGAGCGCGGCGTGTCATAGCCGATCCAGACCACGGCGACGAGGCCCTTGTTGTAGCCGCTGAACCAGGCGTCCTGCGAGTCGTTGGTGGTGCCGGTCTTGCCGTAGAGGTCCGGGCGCTTCAGCGTGGACTGGGCCTTGGACGCGGTGCCGGTGCGGGTGACTTCCTGCAGCAGGCTGCTGGTGATGAAGGCGTTGCGGGCCGGGATGGCACGCATGCGCTCGTCCTGGCCGCTCTGCGGCGGCGCCTGGGTGATGACCTGGCCGCGGGCATCGGTGATGCGGGTGATCAGCACCGGATTGATCCGGATGCCACCGTTGGCGAGCACGGCGTAACCATCGGCCATCGAGATCGGTGTGACTGCGCCGGCGCCCAGTGCCATCGTCAGGTAGGGCGGGTTCTTCTCGGCCTCGAAGCCGAAGCGGGTGATCCACTGCTGTGCATAGGACGGCCCGACCGCCTTGAGCAGGCGGATCGAGACCATGTTCTTCGACTTGGCCAGACCGCGCCGGATCGACATCGGGCCGTCGAACTGGCCGTCGTAGTTCTTCGGCTCCCAGGGCTGGCTGCCGGTGACGCCCGCGTCGAAGAACAGCGGCGCGTCGTTGACCACGGTGGCGGGCGAGAAGCCCTTTTCCATGGCCGCGGAGTAGATGAAGGGCTTGAAGCTCGACCCCGGCTGGCGCCAGGCCTGCGTGACGTGGTTGAACTTGCTCTTGGCGTAGTCGAAGCCGCCGACCATGGCGCGGATCTCGCCGGTCTGCGGGTCCAGCGCGACGAGCGCACCTTCGACTTCGGGCAGGTTGACGATGTTCCAGTCGCCCCTGGCCGACTTCATGATGCGGACCACGGCGCCGCGCCGGATCTGCATCTTGGGCGCAACGTCCGCCATCAGCGAGGGGCGGGCCTGGCGCAGGCCGTCGCCGGTCACGGTGATGGTCTCGCCGTTCTGCAGCATGGCGATGACCTTTCTCGGGTCCGCCGAGGTGACGACGGCGGCGCGCAGGTCGTCCAGATCCGGGTGCTCTTCCAGCACTTCGGCCACGCGGGCGTCCAGCTTGTCCTCGTCGCGGGGCAGGTCGGCGAAGGCACTCGGGCCGCGGTAGGCCTTGCGCTGCTCGAAGGCCAGCAGGCCGCGCCGCAGGGTGCGGTAGGCCTGCATCTGGTCGGTCGAGCGCAGCGACAGCTCGACGTTCAGGCCCCGGGTGTAGGCCGCATCGCCGTACTGGGCGAAGATCATCTGGCGGGCCGTTTCGGCCGCGTATTCGGCGTGGATGCCCGAACTGCGCGGCGTGTGGTAGGTCAGTGTTTCCGCCAGGGCCTCGTCCCGCTGGGCTTCGGTGATGAAGCCGTTCTCGACCATGCGGCTGATGATGTAGCGCTGGCGCAGCTCGGCCCGCTTGCGGTTGACGATCGGGTTGTAGGCCGACGGCGCCTTGGGCAGGCCGGCGAGCATGGCGGCCTCGGCGATGGTGATGTCCTTGAGCGGCTTGCCGAAGTAGATCTCGCTGGCCGCCGCGAATCCGTAGGCGCGCTGACCCAGGAAGATCTGGTTCATGTAGACCTCCAGGATCTTTTCCTTGCTGAGCTGGCTCTCGATCTTCAGCGACAGCAGGATCTCGTAGACCTTGCGGGTCAGCGTCTTCTCGGTGGAGAGGTAGAAGTTGCGCGCCACCTGCATGGTGATGGTGGAGGCACCCTGGCTGCGCGCGTCGTGCAGGTTCTCGATGCCGGCCCGCAGGATGCCCTTGTAGTCGATGCCGCCGTGCT
The DNA here is from genome assembly GCF_963924895.1 of uncultured Sphaerotilus sp. NCBI lineage: Bacteria > Pseudomonadati > Pseudomonadota > Betaproteobacteria > Burkholderiales > Sphaerotilaceae > Sphaerotilus > uncultured Sphaerotilus sp. The sequence continues at coordinate 44,324 of NZ_CAWURG010000025.1, read as the reverse complement.
GGTAGAAGCGGGCGTCCTCGATGGCGAGCACGGCGTCCTGCATCACCTTGGGAATGGCCTTGATCGGGAGATAATTCCGGCGCTCTTCGCCGTACTCGCCCAGCGTCACTCCGTCGGCCGAAACCACCCGCATCGGCAGCTTGGGGCGGTAGTCCACGAGGCCATTGATCTCGGGCAGATTGGGGTAGGCCACAGCCAGTGCGAGCCCCAGCAGCAGCAGGAAGGTGAGGACCAGCGCCAGCGGCAACCCGATCAGCCACGCCATGACGCGCAGCGCAGGGTGGAGGCGAGGAGGCGACGGGGTCTGGCGGTCGGTCGAAGGAGGTCGAGGGTTGTCGCTCATGTACAGATTGGCCTGAATCGTCCGATGGATTATAGGAACTGGTCACAAACGCCGAGATACGTTTGTAACGCCCCTGGATCGCGCCTTGTCCGGGAGGTCGTATTGTGCTTGGATGGGGGCTTGCGCTCGTCTTTCCGGGGACAACGCGGCGACAATGCAAAATCCGGGAAAATCTTTGTGCCTCAATGCCTTTGTTGCTAGCATTGAAGTGGTTTATTAACTGTCCGGCACGTCCCCGGACGTGACTTTGGGGATCTGCGTGAGCTTTCTTGACATCCTTCTGGGCCGCAAGCATGCGTCTCTGATCGGACTGGACATCAGCTCTTCCGGTGTCAAGCTGGTCGAGCTGAGTCAGAGCGCGTCGGGTGAGTACATCGTCGAACGCTTCGCCAGCGAGATCTTCGAGAAGGGCTGGATCTCGGAAGGCCAGATCGAGAAGTTCGACGAGGTGGCCGATGCCGTCAAGCGTGTGGTCGTCAAGAGCGGCTCGCGCACCAAGAGCGTGGCGATGGCCATGCCGCAGTCGGCGGTGATCACCAAGAAGATCATCCTGCCGGGTGGACTGCGCGAGGAAGAACTCGAGATGCAGGTCGAGGCCGAGGCCCACCAGTACATCCCCTTCTCGCTCGACGAGGTGAGCCTCGATTTCTGCGTCGTCGGGCCCAGTTCGGACCAGGTCGGCGATGTCGAGGTGCTGATCGCCGCGTCGCGCAAGGACCGGGTGCAGGATCGGCAGGGCTTGGCTGAGGCGGCCGGGCTCAAGCCGGTCATCCTCGACATCGAATCCAATGCGTCCCGGCTGGCCATGAGCCGCGTCATCGAGAACCTGCCGAACCAGGGCCGCGACGCGCTGGTGGCGCTGTTCGAGATCGGTGCGGACGCGACCAGCCTGAAGGTGCTGCGCGACGAGGACATCCTCTACGACCGGGACCAGGCCTTCGGCGGTGCGCAGCTCACCCAGCTCATTGCCCGCCAGTACGGCCTGTCCTTCGAGGAAGCAGAGAACCGCAAGACGGCCGGTGACCTGCCGGAAGACTATGAATCGACGCTGCTGGTGCCGTTTGTCGACAGCCTGTCCCAGGAAATCGGCCGTGCCCTCCAGTACTTTTTCACGAGCACCCCGCACCACAAGGTCCACTACGTGATGCTGTCGGGCGGCTCGGCCACACTGCCCGGTCTGAAGGAGCGGGTGACCGAGTTCACCGGCTTCGCGTCCCAGGTGGTCAACCCCTTCGAAGGCATGAAAATCGGTTCCGCTGTCCGGGAAAGCAAGTTGCGCCGCGAGGCCCCGTCCTACCTGACCGCCTGCGGGCTGGCGATGCGGAGATTCCTGCAATGATCCTGATCAACCTCCTCCCGCACCGGGAAGAGAAGCGCAGGCGCCGCAAGCAGGCCTTTTTCCTGGGCATCGGTCTGGCGGTCCTGGCCGGCGCACTCATCGCGGGGGCCTGGTATCTGGTGCTGGGCGAAATGCGGCGCGAACAGCGTTCCCGCAACGAGTTTCTGCAGGTGGAGATCCAGCGACTGGAAGGCCAGATCAAGGACATCGCCTCGCTGAAGTCCGAGATCGAGGCGCTGAAGGCGCGGCAGAAGGTGGTCGAGGACTTCCAGATCGACCGCAACATGCCCGTGCACCTGCTGAACGAGCTGACCGCGCAGGTGCCCGAGGGCATCTACCTGACAGCGATCCGGCAGGACGGCCAGAGCGTGGCCGTGACCGGTGTGGCGCAGACCAACGAGCGGGTGTCCGAGTTCCTGCGCAACACCGCCTACCACTCGCCGTGGCTGGAGCGACCCGAACTGGTCGAGATCAAGGCCGCCGCCGTCACGACGGCGCGCGACCAGAAGCGCCTGTTCGAGTTCGCCGTGCGCCTGACGCTCAAGCGTCCGCAGGATCTGGAGCAGGCGGCCCGCGCAGCGGCCCCGGGTGCCTCGGCCGTTCCGGCGGCTGCGTCGGCCGTGCCTGCTGCCTCCGCGGCGGCTGCCCGGTGAAGGAGGCGTGATGGCCAACACGACACGTCCCCCGATGAACATCGAATTCGAGACCCTGGTCGACAACGTCCAGTCGCAGTTCCGCAACCTGAACCCCAACCAGCCGGGCCAGTGGCCGCTGCTGCCCAAGCTGGCCACCTGGCTGGTGACGGCGATCGTCGTCGTGGTGCTGGCCTGGTTCGGCGTGATCGCCGACGAGGTGCAGGCGCTCGACGACGAGGCGGCCAGGGAGCTGACCCTCAAGGCCGAATACCGCACCAAGCTCGCGCAGGCGATCAACCTCGACGAGTTGCGCAAGCAGAAGCTGCAGGTGCAGGAATACGTGACGCAGCTGGAGCGGCAACTGCCAGGCAAGGCCGAGATGGACGCCCTGCTGTCCGACATCAACCAGGCGGGGGTGGGGCGCGGGTTGCAGTTCGAGCTGTTCCGGCCGGGTCAGGTGGTGATCAAGGACTACTACGCGGAGCTGCCGATCTCGCTGCGGGTCAGTGGCAAGTACCACGACATCGGCGCGTTTGCGTCGGATGTGGCCAACCTGTCGCGCATCGTGACGCTGCACAACCTGGTCATCACGATGCCGGGCCTGTCGCAGGGCCAGTCGGTCCCGAGCGGCACCGGCCTGCTGGCGATGGAAGCCACCGCGCGCACCTACCGCTATCTGGATCCTGCCGAGGTCGAAGAGCGCCGCAAGGCCATGGCCATCGCCAAGGCCAAGGCCGCCGGAGGGGCGCAATGAAGCCACGCTACCCGACCCTGAGAGTCCTGGCCGCCGTTGCGCTGGCCTGGGTGGCCGGAACGACGCTGACCGCCTGCTCCGATCCGCACGAGGAGTTGCAGGCCTGGATGGACGAGCAGCGCCGCGACGCCAAGCCGCGCGTGTCGCCCCTGGTGCCGCCGCGCAAGTTCGACCCGCAGCCCTACCTCGCGAGCAGCGCGGTCGAGCCGTTCAGCATCCAGAAGCTGCAGGTGGCGATCAAGCAGGAGAGCCGCCAGCCGAACTCGCTGCTCTCGCCCGAGATGAACCGCCGGCGCGAGCCGCTGGAAGCCTACCCGCTCGACTCGCTGAGCATGGTCGGCAGTCTGGTGCGCAGCGGCAGGACCTTTGCATTGCTGCGGGCGGACAACCTGCTGTACCAAGTCAAGGTGGGTGATTACATGGGCCAGAACTATGGCCGCATCACCCGCATCACGGAAACCGAAATTGCCTTGCGCGAAATCGTGCAGGACGCGATTGGAGAGTGGATCGAGCGCACCAGCACGCTTGCCCTCCAGGAGCGGGCCCAGGAGAAGCGATGAAGACCACCGACAAGATTGCCTCTGCATCCACGGACCGCTGGAGTGTTCGTCTGACCGCGCTCGCCCTGCTGGCGGCGGCGCCGGTACTCGGCTTTGCGCAGAACGCCATCCAGTCCGTCACCAATGGCTTGCAGGGGGGCAGCGAGGTCATTCGCCTGGAGTTCAGCGAACCGCTGACCGCGGTGCCCAAGGGCTTCGCGTTGCAGTCACCGGCCCGTGTCGCGCTGGACCTGCCGGGCGTGCGCAACGCCACGGGCCAGAACACCCAGGAAGTCAACCAGGGCAATCTGCGCTCGCTGGCGCTGGCCCAGGGCAGTGACCGGACCCGGCTGGTGCTCAACCTGAAGCAGGCCACCCGCTACCGCGCCGAAATCGATGGCAAGACGCTGGTCATCACGCTGGATCCAGTGGCTGCCGGTGGTGCGCCATCTGCCCCGAGCGCGGTGGCTGGTGCAGCTGCGCCGGTGCATTTCGCCGAGCCGAAGAACACCCAGCCCGAGCGCCTGCGCGACATCGACTTCCGCCGCGGCAAGGATGGCGCCGGTCGTGTGGTCGTCGATCTGCCCAGCAACCAGGTCGGGGTGGACATCCGCCAGCAGGGCCAGAACCTGATTGTCGAATTCCTGCGTTCGTCGGCCTCCGAGGGCTTGCGACGCCGCCTCGACGTGACCGATTTCGGCACGCCCGTGCAGGCTGTCACCACCACCCAGGTCGGCGACCGGGTGCGCATGGTGATCGAGCCGCGCGGCCACTGGGAGCACAGCGCCTACCAGACCGACAACCAGTTCGTGCTGGAAGTGCGGCCCGTCAAGGTCGATCCGCAGAAGCTCACCCAGGGCCCTGGCTACAGCGGCGACAAGCTGTCCCTGAACTTCCAGAGCATCGAAGTCCGCGCGCTGCTGCAGGTCATCGCCGACTTCACCAACTTCAACATCGTCACCAGCGACACCGTCACCGGGAACGTGACGCTGCGGCTGAAGGACGTGCCCTGGGACCAGGCGCTCGACATCATCATGCAGGCCAAGGGGCTGGGCGTGAAGAAGTCGGGCAACGTGCTGTGGGTGGCGCCCAAGGAAGAACTCGCGGCCAAGGACAAGTCCGAACTGGAATCCAAGGCCCAGGTGGCGGCGCTGGAGCCGCTGCGCACGCAGTCCTTCCAGCTCAACTACACCAAGGCCGAGGACGTGGCCAAGGGGCTCGTCGGCCAGCAGACCACCGGCGGCGGTGGATCGACCAATGCCACGCGGCTGCTCTCCACCCGCGGCAGCGTCATCTCCGAGATGCGCACCAACCAGCTCTTCGTGACCGACATCCCGGCCAAGCTCGAAGAGATCGGCCAGATGATCACCAAGATCGACATCCCGGTGCGCCAGGTGATGATCGAGGCGCGCATCGTCGAGGCCGAGGACACTTTCGGGCGTTCGCTGGGCGTGAAGCTCGGGGCGAATGACCTGCGTGGCGTGCGGGGCGGCGTGCCGGGCGTGAACCTGGGGCTGGGCAATGTGACGGTGGGCGGGACGTATGGCGGCATCGGCTACCAGACGGGCCAGTCGGCCACCGGCGACTACGCCAACACCCAGTTCGTCAACCTGCCCGCCAACACCAGCACGCTGGGCGGCGCGAGCGCGGCGACCTTCGCGCTGTCGCTGTTCGGTGCGGCGTCGAACCGCTTCCTGAACCTCGAACTCTCGGCGCTTGAAGCCGAGGGCCGCGGCAAGCTGGTGTCCAGTCCGCGCGTGATCACGGCCGACCAGGTCAAGGCGCTGATCGAGCAGGGCACCGAACTGCCTTATCAGACGGCGACCTCCAGCGGTGCCACCGCGATCCAGTTCCGCAAGGCCAACCTCAAGCTCGAAGTGGTGCCGCAGATCACGCCCGAGGGCAGCATCATCCTGGACGTCGATGTCAACAAGGACAGCGTTGGCCAGCAGACTGCCGCCGGCTACGCGATCAACACCAAGCACGTGAAGACACAGGTGCTGGTCGAGAACGGCGGCACGGTGGTGATCGGCGGCATCTTCGAGATCAGCGAGACCGAATCGGTGAACAAGGTGCCTTTCCTGGGCGACATCCCCTATCTGGGAGCACTGTTCCGGAACAAGACTCGCGCGTCGAACAAGACCGAGCTGCTCGTGTTCCTGACGCCGAAGGTGATCACGGACCGCAACGCCGCGGCCCGCTGAATCTGAACCCAACCGAAGTGATGACAATGAACAAGATGATCTGGCGTGTCGGGGGACTGGCACTGGCGGCGGCCTTGAGCGCGTGTGGCGGTGGCGGCGCGGATGCGGGCTGCAGCGTCTTCTCGGCGAGTTGCACGACCACCACGGGGACCACGACGACCGGCGGCACGACCACGTCGGATTCCGGCACGGTTTCGACCAGTTCGTCCGGCACGGTGGTGCTGTCGCTGTCGAGCACGACGGTGAGTGCGTCCACGCCCGGTACGGTGACGGCGCTGGTCAAGGATGCCAATGGCAAACCGATCAAGGGCGCTGTTGTCGCCTTCGAGGTTTCCAATGGCACCGCCACGCTCTCGCCGGAGCGCAGCATCACGGACGATCTGGGCAATGCATCGGCCACATTGCAGCCTATCGCTGGCAAGATCGGCGCCGATTATGTCAAGGCGTCAGCCGATGTCTCATCGTCCTCGACCTTGACTACACGAATTGCCTTCACGGTTTCCACCGTCAACGTGGTACTCAGCAACATGGTCGCTACCCCGGCCAGCGTGGCGGCTTACGGCGCCAGTGTTTTATCGGTCGATGTGGAGGGTGCTTCGTCTTCTGCGCCAGTCACAGTGGCTTTTTCGTCCACTTGCGCCGCCGCTGGCAAGGCTGATCTTTCGCCTGCTTCGGTGTCGGTGACGGGCACGACTGCACGCATTACCTACCGCGACAAGGGCTGTGGCACCACCGACCGTATCAGCGCCCAGATCACCGGCACCAGTCAGCAGCGCCAGATCGATCTGGTGGCAGCTGCGCCGTCAATGACTTCGCTGGAGTATGTTTCGTCTACCCCGGACATCATCTGTCTGGCGGGCAGCGGTTGCCCGATGTCCACGCAGGTGAAGTTTCGCTTGCGCGACCAGTATGGCAACGCCATCCCCAACATGCCTGTGAGTTTCTCGCTGGACATCCCTGGCGTGGCCGATCTGGGTGTGACTTCGCAGCCAACTGATGCCGATGGCGTGGCCACGGTGTCGGTGACCGCCCGCACGACGCCGTCGCCGGTGCGTGTCAAAGCCAAGGCAGACGGCACGACATTGGCCACGGTGTCCAACGAGCTGGCGATTCATGCCGGCTTGCCCACGAGCCGCACCTTCAGCTTCGCGCCTGAGGCGTACAACCCGAACGGTATGTACAGGGATGGCACCTCGACGGCCATCCGTGTACAACTCAACGACCGCTTCGGCAATGTCGTGGCCGATGGCACCTCTATCAGCTTCGTTTCCGAGGGCGCCAGCGTGATTCCATCGCGTTGCAAGACCGCCAGCGGCGTCTGCACTGTCAACTTTGTCAGCAGTGAGTTCCGACCTGCCAATGGGCGCGTGACCGTGCTGGCCTTCGCCCAAGGCGAAGAAGCCTTCGACGACACTGATGGCAACAACCTCTACACACTAGGCGAGCGATTCAACGATCTTGGCCCTATCTTCATCGACAAGAATGAAAATGATGCCGAAGACATGGCCGATGGAGAGCATATCAAGGGTGAGGCGGCCGATGGCAAATGGAGTGACAACGGCTATGTTCGTTTCAGCAGTGTGTTCACACTGTCGAGCCATCGCCTGCCTCGAATTTCGGCAGTGCCGGCAGGTGGTGTGGCCACTTGTCCGGAAGGGGCCAGTCATCAAGACTTTTTGGGTGCTGACCGCTTGATCCTGTCGCCGACCACATCGATCTGTCGTGTGTCACGGTTGATTTGCATTCGGGATAGCAACACGGCAGCGGATCGGGTGACATCCGGCACCCGATGGGATGGCAATCCGATTCCAGCGGTATCGACCGTCACGATATCTTCGAAGGCCAAGGGTGCGTCAGTCAAAGTGGACAACACGCCGATTCCGTCCACCATCAGCCCGACCATGCACCGAATCACCGTCGAACTTGATGATTGCACAAAGGCGCTGGAATCGTCGGGCGCGGTGGACCTGACGGTCAAGATGCCAGAGGGTTCGACCTACACTTTCGACATTGGTCGCATTCAGTGATGCTATGAGTGTGCTTTGGTCGCCGTGACCCGATGGGCGAAACGGTAGACTTGCAGCCCTGACGGCGCCGGAACAGGCCTGTTCCAGCGCCGTTTTTCTTTTGCCCGATGTTGAATTCTTCTCAGCCCCAAGCGGCTCACGCCCACCCCACCATCAGCTTGGTCGCCATGCCCGGCGCCGGCAAGTCCACGGCTGGTCGGCACCTCGCCAGCGCACTCGGCATGCCCTTCTTCGACGCCGATGTCGAAATCGAGCGTCGCATCGGCATGTCGATCCGCGCCTTCTTCGAGCGCGAGGGCGAGGCGACGTTCCGCGACGTCGAGCAGGAGGTGCTGGCCGATCTGGCGCACCGCGGCGGGCTCGTGCTGGCCACGGGCGGTGGCGCTGTGCTGCGCGAGGCCAACCGGCGGGTGCTGCGCGACCACACGACCGTTGTCTACCTGCGGGCCTCCCCCGAAGAGCTGTTCCGCCGTCTGCGCCACGACACCCAGCGCCCGCTGCTGCAGGTGGCCGACCCGCTGCGCAAGCTGCGCGATCTCTACCAGACCCGCGACCCGCTCTACCGCGAGACCGCACAGTTCACCATCGAGACCGGCCGCCCGTCCGTGCCGACGCTGGTGAACATGATCCTGATGCAGCTCGAACTGGCGGGCGTGGTGTCCGCGTTTCGCCCGCCCAGGGCTGCCACGCCCGGTCCAGCCCAACGAACCAGCCCACGGGGATGACGATGACCACAACCATGACTCCCGCTGCGACCCAGACCGTGCCGGTGTCCCTCGGCGACCGCAGCTACGACATCCGCATCGGCGCCGGCCTGCTCGACGCCGACGAGAGCTGGACCGGCCTGCCCAGGGCATCCACCGCCGTCATCGTCACCAATACCACCGTCGGCCCGCTCTACGCTGCTCGCTTGCAGGCCGGGCTGGCCAAGCACTACCCGCGCGTGCTGACCATCGAGCTGCCGGATGGCGAGGTCTACAAGGACTCCGCGACCCTCAACCTGATTTACGACGGCCTGCTCGGCGCCGCCTGCGACCGCAAGACGGTGCTGTTCGCGCTCGGCGGCGGCGTCATCGGCGACATGACCGGCTTCGCCGCATCCTGCTACATGCGCGGCGTGCCCTTCGTGCAGGTGCCGACGACGCTGCTGTCGCAGGTCGATTCGTCGGTCGGCGGCAAGACCGCCATCAACCACCCGCTCGGCAAGAACATGATCGGCGCGTTCTACCAGCCGGTGCGCGTGATCTGCGACCTCGACACGCTCGACACGCTACCGCCGCGCGAGCTGTCCGCCGGGCTGGCCGAGGTCATCAAGTACGGCCCGATCGCCGATGCGGACTTTCTCGACTGGATCGAGGCCAACCTGCCCGCGCTGATGGCCCGCGACAAGACTGCGCTGGCCCACGCCGTGAAGCGCTCGTGCGAGATCAAGGCGGCCGTCGTCGGCAGCGACGAGCGCGAGAGCGGCCTGCGCGCGATCCTGAACTTCGGCCACACCTTCGGCCACGCGATCGAGTCCGGGCTGGGCTACGGCGAGTGGCTGCACGGCGAGGCGGTCGGCTGCGGCATGGTGATGGCGGCGGACCTGTCGATGCGCCTCGGCCTGATGCCCGCCGAGTTCGTGGCCCGCGTGAAGGCGGTGTGCGAACGCGCCGGCCTGCCGGTGGTCGGCCCGGCGCTGGGCGCGGACCGCTACCTGGCGCTGATGCAGGTCGACAAGAAGACCGAGGGCGGCGAGATCCGCTTCGTCGTCATCGACCGGCTGGGCAGCGCCCGGATGCAGGGCGCGCCGGAAGCCCTGGTGCGCGACGTGCTCGCCGCCCACTGCCAGCCTGCCTGACCGCGCGCGACACCGGATGCGTCTCGACCTCGCGCCCTTCGCCAGTGACCCGGCGCAGGGCCGCGGTCGCCGCCATCCCGAAGCCCCGGCACCGACCCGCAACGATTACCAGCGCGACCGCGACCGCATCGTTCACAGCACCGCGTTCCGCCGCCTCGTCTACAAGACGCAGGTCTTCCTCAACCACGAGGGCGACCTGTTCCGCACCCGGCTGACGCACACGCTGGAGGTCGCGCAGCTCGGTCGCTCCATCGCCCGCTCGCTGCGGCTGCACGAGGACCTGGTCGAGGCGATCGCGCTGGCCCACGACCTCGGTCACACCCCCTTCGGCCACGCCGGCCAGGACGCGCTGCACGCCTGCATGCGCCACCACGGCGGCTTCGAGCACAACCTGCAGAGCCTGCGCGTGATCGACGTGCTGGAGGAGCGCTACCCGGCCTTCGACGGGTTGAACCTGACCTTCGAGACCCGCGAGGGCGTGCTCAAGCACTGCGCGAAGCGGGTGGCGCGCTGGATCGACGCGCATGAGCCGGGCGGGGTAGGGCGGCGCTTCCTGGACGGCACCCAGCCCTCGCTGGAGGCGCAGCTCGCCAACCTCGCCGACGAGATCGCCTACAACGCGCACGACGTGGACGATGGCGTGCGCTCCGGGCTGATCGACTTCGAGCAGGTGTGTGCGCTGCCGCTGGTGGCGCGCTTCCGCGACGAGGCGCTGGCCGAGCACCCCGAGCTGGCGCAGATGAAAAAGCGCCGGCTGCTGTCCGAGACGCTGCGGCGCATGCTGTCGGCGCAGGTCTACGACGTGATCGACACGACGCGGGCCGCACTGGCGCTGCACCAGCCGGACAGCGCCGACGCGGTGCGCCAGTTGCCGCCGCTGGTCGCATTCAGTCCGGCGATGCGCGAGGCGAGCACCGCGCTCAAGCGCTTCCTGCTGCAGCAGCTCTACCGCCACCCGCAGGTGATGGACACCACCGCGCGGGCGCAGCAGATCGTGCGCGAACTGTTTGCTGTCTATATCGACCGGCCGCAGGAAATGCCGGCCGACTACGCCGCCTCGCCACTGCCGCACCGGGCGGTGGCCGACTACATCGCCGGCATGACCGACCGCTACGCCATCCGCGAGCACGAGCGGCTCACGGGGCAGCGGCTGTTTGACCACGGCCCCGTCTGACGCCGCTCAGCCTTCGGTGGGCAGGAAGCCTTCGATCGACAGGTAACGCTCGCCGGTGTCGTAGTTGAAACCCAGCACGCGGGCACCAGCCGGCAGCTCCGGCAGCTTCTGCGCGATGGCGGCCAGCGTGGCGCCGCTGGAAATGCCGACCAGCAGACCTTCTTCGCGGGCACTGCGGCGTGCCATCTCGCGGGCGGCTTCGGCGTCGACCTGAATCACGCCATCCAGCAGTTCGGTGTGCAGGTTCTTCGGGATGAAGCCGGCGCCGATGCCCTGGATCGGGTGCGGTGCGGGGGCGCCGCCGCTGATGACGGGGGAGGCGGCCGGCTCGACGGCGTACACCTTCAGGTTCGGCCAGCGGCTCTTCAGCACCTGCGCGCAGCCGGTCAGGTGGCCGCCGGTGCCCACGCCGGTGATCAGTGCGTCCAGGCCTTCGGGGAAGTCGGCGAAGATTTCCTCGGCGGTGGTGCGCACATGGACCGCGACATTGGCCGGGTTCTCGAACTGCTGCGGCATCCACGCGCCCGGAGTGGCGGCGACCAGCTCTTCCGCCTTGGCAATCGCGCCCTTCATGCCCTTCTCGCGCGGTGTCAGCACGAATTTCGCGCCATAGGCCAGCATCAGGCGGCGGCGCTCGATGCTCATGCTCTCGGGCATCACCAGCACCAGCGGATAGCCCTTGACCGCGGCGACCATCGCCAGCCCGACGCCGGTGTTGCCGGAGGTCGGCTCGACGATGGTGCCGCCGGGCTGCAGCGCGCCGCTGGCTTCGGCGTCCTCGATCATGGCCAGCGCGATGCGGTCCTTGATCGAGCCGCCGGGATTGCCTCGCTCGGACTTGATCCAGACCTCGGCGCCCGGGCCGAACAGGCGGTTGATGCGGATGTGCGGGGTGTTGCCGATCGTGGCGAGAACGCTGGCAGCTTTCATGGGGGGGACTCCGGGTGGTACCAAAACGAACAAGTCGAAGGAGAATGTGGATTCTGAACCATCGACAGCCCGCCTGTCCGGTGCGCACAATCCGGCTCGACCCAGATCGCCCCAGACCTCGCCCTGCACTCCGTTTCCGCACTTTCGACCATGGCCCGACTGCCCCGCCTTGCCATTGCCGGTCTGACCCACCACGTGATCCAGCGTGGACACAACCGCCAGTCGGTCTTCCTCGACGACACGGACCGCAGCGCCTATCTGGCCGCGTTGCGCGAGGCGGCGGCGCTGCAGCAGGTGGCCGTGCACGCCTATGTGCTGATGGACGACCACGTCCACCTGCTCGTCACACCGCCGACGGCGGAAGCACTCAGCAAGATGCTGCAGGCCATCGGCCGGCGCTACGTCTCGGCCTTCAACCGCCGGCACGGCCGGGTCGGCACGCTCTGGGACGGCCGCTTCCGCGCCACGGTGCTGGAGAGCGGCCCGCACGTGCTGGCCTGCATGCGCTACATCGAGCAGAACCCGCAGCGCCTGATCCCGCCCACCGCCGCGACCGACTACCCGTGGTCCAGCGCGTCGCACCACCTCGGCCGGCGCCGCGACAGCCTGCTGACCGACCACGCGCTGTACTGGGCCACCGGCAACACGCCCTTCGAGCGCGAACTGGCGTGGCGGCGCCTGCTCGATGATCCGCTGTCCGGCGACGAGGTCCAGGCCCACACCGACAGTGCGCTCAAGGGCTGGGCACTGGGGTCTGGTGCGTTTCTTGCACGCTTGGGCGCCACCACCGAGCGGCCCATGGCGCCACGCCCGCGCGGCCGCCCGGCGCGCGCACCACGACAGGGCGTGGAGGCCGAAGTCTGACCACGCTGGTGCGCGGCGACCTTCATTCTGTCCCCATTTGAATGTCGCGAAATTGCTGATCTACTTTTAAGTGAGTCTGACCCCTTTTAGTTTTGCTTGAGGGGTTCGCTGCAGTGCAGTAAATTTGCACGGTTTCGCTTTGCCTTTCGTCTTTCGCCATTTGCCCTACGCAGGAGTGCGCCATGAACCAGGCTGCCTCGGGACATCCGTCCCCCCAAGAGATCCAAGCCCTCGCCGCCGGCGGGTTGTACGACCCGGCCAACGAGCACGATGCGTGCGGCGTCGGCTTCGTCGCGCACATCAAGGGCCAGAAGGCGCATTCCATTGTCGAGCAGGGTCTGAAGATCCTCGAGAACCTCGACCACCGCGGCGCCGTCGGTGCCGACGCGCTGATGGGCGATGGCGCAGGCATCCTGATCCAGATCCCCGACGAGTTCTTCCGCGCCGAGATGGCGGTGCAGGGCGTCACGCTGCCCCCGCCGGGCGAGTACGGCGTCGGCATGATCTTCCTGCCGAAGGAACGCGCCTCGCGTCTGGCGTGTGAACAGGCTGTCGAGCGCGCGATCAAGGCGGAAGGGCAAGTGCTGCTGGGCTGGCGCGACGTGCCGGTGGACGCCGACATGCCGATGTCGCCCACCGTGCGCAAGACCGAGCCGGTCATCCGCCAGGTCTTCATCGGCCGCGGTGCCGACGTGATCGTGCCGGACGCGCTGGAGCGCAAGCTGTACGTGATCCGCAAGACCGCCTCCGCGGCGATCATGAAGCTCAAGCTCACGCACAGCCGCGAGTACTACGTGCCCAGCATGTCGTGCCGCACCATCATCTACAAGGGTCTGCTGCTGGCGGATCAGGTCGGCACCTACTACCTGGACCTGAAGGACGTTCGCTGCACCTCGGCGCTCGCCCTGGTCCACCAGCGCTTCTCGACCAACACCTTTCCCGAGTGGCCGCTCGCCCACCCCTACCGGATGGTCGCCCACAACGGCGAGATCAACACCGTCAAGGGCAACTTCAACTGGATGCGCGCCCGCCAGGGCGTCATGAAGTCGCCGGTGCTGGGTGAAGACCTGCAGAAGCTCTACCCGATCAGCTTCTTCGGCCAGTCCGACACGGCCACCTTCGACAACACGCTCGAACTGCTGACGATGTCGGGCTACTCGCTCGCCCACGCCGCGATGATGATGATCCCGGAAGCCTGGGAACAGCACGCGACGATGGACGAGCGCCGCCGCGCCTTCTATGAGTACCACGCCGCGATGATCGAGCCGTGGGACGGCCCGGCCGCGATGGTCTTCACCGACGGCAAGCAGATCGGCGCCACGCTGGACCGCAACGGCCTGCGCCCGGCGCGCTACATCGTCACCGACGACGACCTGGTCGTGATGGCCTCGGAAGCCGGCGTGCTGCCGATGATCCCCGAGAACAAGGTCATCAAGAAGTGGCGCCTGCAGCCGGGCAAGATGTTCCTGATCGACTTCGAGCAGGGCCGCATCATCGACGACGAGGAGCTGAAGAACCAGTTCGCCTCGGCCAAGCCCTACCGCCAGTGGATCGAGAACGTGCGCATCAAGCTCGACTCGATCCCGGCCGACGCTGCGCCGGTCGCTGCGGCCACCGAATCGCTGCTGGACCGTCAGCAAGCGTTTGGCTACACGCAGGAAGACATCAAGTTCCTGATGGCCCCGATGGCCGCCAACGGCGAAGAAGGCATCGGCTCGATGGGCAACGACAGCCCGCTGGCCGTGCTGAGCGACAAGAACAAGCCGCTCTACAACTACTTCAAGCAGCTCTTTGCCCAGGTCACGAACCCGCCGATCGACCCGATCCGCGAAGCGATCGTGATGTCGCTGAACTCGTTCATCGGCCCGAAGCCCAACCTGCTCGACATCAACGCGGTCAACCCGCCGATGCGGCTGGAAGTGGCCCAGCCGATCCTCGACTTCGCCGACATGGCGCGCCTGCGCGGCATCGAGCGTCACACGGGCGGCAAGTTCAAGAGCTACGCGCTCGACATCACCTACCCGCTGGTGTGGGGCCATGAGGGTGTCGAGGCGAAGCTGGCCTCGCTGTGCGCGGAAGCCGTGGACGCGATCAAGGGTGGCTCGAACATCCTGATCATCACCGACCGGGCGATGGACGCCACGCACGTCGCGATCCCGGCGCTGCTGGCCCTGTCCGCGATCCACCACCACCTGGTGCGCGAAGGGCTGCGCACGACGGCCGGTCTGGTGGTCGAGACGGCTTCGGCCCGCGAAGTCCACCACTTCGCCGTGCTGGCGGGTTACGGCGCCGAAGCCGTGCACCCCTACCTGGCGATGGAAACGCTGGTCGATCTGCACAAGACGCTGCCGGGCAACCTGTCGGCCGACAAGGCGATCACCAACTACGTCAAGGCCATCGGCAAGGGTCTGTCCAAGATCATGTCGAAGATGGGCGTGTCCACGTACATGTCCTACTGCGGTGCGCAGTTGTTCGAGGCGATCGGCCTGAACAAGGAACTGGTCAAGCAGTACTTCCGGGGCACCCCGACCCAGGTCGAGGGCATCGGCGTGTTCGAGGTCGCCGAGGAAGCGATCCGCAACCACATCGCCGCCTTCAGTGACGACCCGGTGCTGGCCTCCATGCTGGACGCCGGTGGCGAATACGCCTGGCGCGCCCGCGGCGAAGAGCACATGTGGACGCCGGACGCCATCGCCAAGCTGCAGCACAGCACGCGCTCGGGCAAGTTCGACACCTACAAGGAATACGCCCAGATCATCAACGACCAGAACAAGCGCCACCTCACGCTGCGCGGCCTGTTCGAGTTCAAGTGTGATCCGACCAAGGCCATCCCGGTCGACGAGGTCGAACCGGCCGCCGAGATCGTCAAGCGCTTTGCCACGGGCGCGATGTCGCTGGGCTCGATCTCCACCGAAGCCCACTCGACGCTGGCCCTGGCGATGAACCGCATCGGCGGCAAGTCGAACACCGGTGAAGGCGGCGAAGACCCGGCCCGTTACCGCAACGAGCTGAAAGGCATCCAGATCGTCGACGGCACCAAGGTGTCGGACGTGATCGGCGCCAAGGTCATCGAGTCCGACTACGCCATGAAGGCCGGCGACAGCCTGCGCTCGAAGATCAAGCAGGTCGCCTCGGGCCGCTTCGGTGTCACCACCGAGTACCTCGTGTCCGCCGACCAGATCCAGATCAAGATGGCGCAAGGGGCCAAGCCGGGCGAGGGCGGTCAGCTCCCGGGCGGCAAGGTGTCCGAGTACATCGGCAAGCTGCGGCACTCGGTGCCGGGCGTGGGCCTGATCTCGCCGCCGCCGCACCACGACATCTACTCGATCGAGGATCTGGCGCAGCTCATCCACGACCTGAAGAACGTCAACCCGGTTGCCTCCGTCAGCGTCAAGCTGGTCTCGGAAGTCGGTGTCGGCACCATCGCCGCGGGCGTCACCAAGTGCAAGGCCGACCACATCGTGATCGCCGGCCATGACGGCGGCACCGGTGCGTCCCCGTGGTCGTCGATCAAGCACGCCGGCACGCCCTGGGAACTCGGCCTGGCCGAAACCCAGCAGACGCTGGTGCTGAACCGCCTGCGCGGCCGTGTCCGCGTGCAGGCCGACGGCCAGATGAAGACTGGCCGCGACGTCGTCATCGGCGCGCTGCTGGGCGCTGACGAGTTCGGCTTCGCGACCGCACCGCTGGTGGTCGAAGGCTGCATCATGATGCGCAAGTGCCACCTGAACACCTGCCCGGTGGGCGTGGCGACGCAGGATCCGGTGCTGCGCAAGAAGTTCACCGGCAAGCCCGAGCACGTCGTCAACTTCTTCTTCTTCATCGCCGAGGAGGCGCGCCAGCTCATGGCGCAGCTCGGCATCCGCAAGTTCGACGACCTGATCGGCCGCTCGGATCTGCTGGACACGAAGAAGGCCATCAGCCACTGGAAGGCCAAGGGGCTGGACTTCAGCAAGGTGTTCTTCCAGCCCGCGGTGCCGGCCGAAGTGCCGCGCCTGCACGTGTCCACCCAGGACCACGGTCTGGAGAAGGCCCTCGACCACAAGCTCATCGCCAAGGCCAAGGCCGCGATCGAGAAGGGCGAGAAGGTCCAGTTCATGGAAGACGTGCGCAACGTCAACCGCTCCGTCGGCGCGATGCTGTCGGGCGAGCTGATCAAGCACCACCCGGACGGTCTGCCCGACGAGACGATCTTCGTGCAGATGGAAGGCACCGGCGGCCAGAGCTTCGGCGCCTTCCTGGCCAGCGGCATCACCTTCTACCTGATCGGTGAAGCCAACGACTACACCGGCAAGGGAATGTCGGGCGGGCGCATCGTGGTGCGTCCGTCGATCGAGTTCCGCGGCGATGCGTCGAAGAACATCATCATCGGCAACACGGCGCTGTTCGGTGCCACCAGCGGCGAGGCCTTCTTCCGCGGCGTGGCGGGCGAGCGGTTCGCGGTGCGTCTGTCGGGCGCGACGACCGTCGTCGAAGGCACGGGCGACCACGGCTGCGAATACATGACCGGCGGTACCGCGGTCGTGCTGGGTCAGACGGGGCGCAACTTCGCGGCCGGCATGTCCGGTGGCGTGGCCTATGTGTACGACGCGGACGGCAGCTTCGCTTCGCGCTGCAACACCGCGCAGGTCGCACTCGACAAGGTGCTGCCGTCGGCCGAGCAGGAAAAGACCATGGACCTGGCGATCTGGCACAAGGGCCAGACCGACGAGTCCCTGCTCAAGAAGCTGGTCGACGACCACCACCGCTGGACCGGCTCGCTGCGTGCACGCGACATCCTCGACAACTGGAGCGACGCCCGCACCAAGTTCGTCAAGGTGTTCCCGAACGAGTACAAGCGCGCCCTCGGCGAGATCAACGCCACCAAAGCCGCGGACGCGACCATCGCGAAGGCCAAGGGCGACGTCAAGGGTGATGGCAAGGCGGCGCAAGCCGTTCCGGCCAAGTAAGCGCCCCGCCATCCGACGAACCGAACATTTGCGAGAGTCAACGCACCATGGGTAAGGTCACTGGTTTCATGGAGTTCGAGCGCCTCGAAGAGGGCTACGAACCGGTCGAGAAGCGCCTGAAGAACTACAAGGAATTCGTCATCGGTCTGAAGGCCGACGAATCCAAGGTCCAGGCCGCGCGCTGCATGGACTGCGGCACGCCGTTCTGCAACAGCGGCTGCCCGGTCAACAACATCATCCCGGACTTCAACGACCTGGTCTTCCAGGGCGACTGGAAGAACGCGATCACGGTCCTGCACTCGACCAACAACTTCCCCGAGTTCACCGGCCGCATCTGCCCCGCCCCGTGCGAGGCGGCCTGCACGCTGAACGTGAACGACGACGCCGTGGGCATCAAGTCCATCGAGCACGCGATCATCGACCGCGCCTGGGAAGAGGGCTGGGTCGTGCCGCAGCCGCCGAAGGCGAAGACGGGCAAGAAGGTCGCGGTGGTCGGCTCCGGCCCCGCCGGCATGGCGGCGGCGCAGCAACTGGCCCGCGCCGGCCACGATGTGACGCTGTTCGAGAAGAACGACCGTCCGGGCGGCCTGCTGCGCTACGGCATCCCCGACTTCAAGATGGAGAAGACCCACATCGACCGCCGCGTGAAGCAGATGGAGGCCGAAGGTGTGGTCTTCCGGAACAACGTGATGGTCGGCGAGCTGCCCAAGGGCTCCAAGGTCACCAGCTGGGCCAAGGAAACCATCAGCCCCGCGCAGTTGAAGGCCGACTTCGACGCCGTGCTGCTGACCGGTGGCTCCGAGCAGTCGCGCGACCTGCCGGTGCCGGGCCGCGAGCTGTCGGGCATCCATTTCGCGATGGAACTGCTGCCGCAGCAGAACAAGGTCAACCACGGCGGCAAGGTGAAGGACCCGATCCGCGCCGATGGCAAGCACGTCATCGTCATCGGTGGCGGTGACACCGGCTCCGACTGCGTGGGCACTTCCAACCGCCACGGCGCTGCCAGCGTCACGCAGTTCGAGGTGATGCCGCAGCCCCCGGTCGAGGAAAACCGCCCGCTGACCTGGCCCTACTGGCCGATGAAGCTGCGCACCTCGTCGAGCCACGACGAAGGCTGCACCCGCGAGTTCGCCGTCTCGACCAAGGAATTCACGGGCAAGGACGGCAAGGTCACCGGCCTGAAGACCGTGCACGTCGAGTTCAAGGACGGCAAGCTGGTCGAGATCCCCGGTACCGAGAAGGAATACAAGGCCGACCTCGTGCTGCTGGCGATGGGCTTCGTGAACCCGGTGGCGACGGTGCTGGACGGCTTCGGCGTGGTCAAGGACGCCCGCGGCAACGCCAAGGCCACGACCGACGAGGACACCGGCTACAAGACCAATGTGGACAAGGTGTTCGCGGCGGGCGACATCCGCCGTGGCCAGTCGCTGGTCGTGTGGGCGATCCGCGAAGGCCGGCAGGCGGCGCGTGAAGTGGACCAGTTCCTGATGGGGGCGACGACGCTGCCGCGTTGAGGATTTACCTCTGAAAATAAAAAGCCGCCTAATAGGCGGCTTTTTTCTTGATGGGGTCTGGATTATTTGTTGCGCTGCTTTTCGGCTGCATCCCCTGGTTTTTCAAGAATTTCCTCGTGATTTTCTACAACATACATTCCTGCGTCGATGGCGGTGCTGCCAACGGCAACGACAGTATCGACGGCCAAGCTTCCTACTTCACTTACTGCGCCAGAAATATCGCCGGATGATATTTTATCTACCACGTTACCTATGCTTTTGCCTAAGTTGCTCAAGTAATCAAACATGATGACTATTTCCTTTGTTTCGATTGTAATAATTACAAGCCGTTCATTGTTTCTCTGATCTCTGAAAAGGCTCGGCCCTCTGAAAGCTCAATAGTTCTTTTGATGAAATCTGCTTTATCTCGAACGGATTCCATTTCTTCTGAGTTTAGAGAGACACTGTGTTGACTTCCTTTCTGGCGAAGTTTCAGAAAGGCAAGGCATCCAGCCATATCATCAACTCCCCGCTCTTTGCATAAATCAGCAAGGCGAGACGTGCTTAGCCGATCCATGTCTTTCCATAGCTTTTCTATTTTATCAATATTTGCTTTCTTTATTGATGCGCCAGCACTGGATGCAGCCTTTGCTAAACTATCAAAAAATCCCATTAATTACTCCAAGTGAAAATGGTCTACAATTATGGCTTGGGGCTTGGGGCTTGGGGCTTGGGGCTTGGGGCGTAAAACTCGTGGTTTTTTCACGAATTTTTGATCTTCACTTCAAATCGACCTAGTTTGACTGTGATGAATTACCACAAAGCTGATGCTGCTTGCTTCGACTCAGGGGCTGGCTTATGTTCCGTCATGCCCGTGCATGCGGGCACCCACGCTTGGCGGTAGATCCTCGCTTCCGCGAGGATGACGGGACGGGTACGTATTCAGGTACCCCCCTCTGGTAGCGCAGACAGAAAATCCTTTTCCAATCAATGGCTTAGCGCCTGCCCGCGGATTTCGATAGATCGGCTGATGCCCGAAATGTCTGCGCAACATGATCGTGGAGCATGAATCACAGCCAAATCGATGGTTCACGGCACCGCTAAGTTGTTGATTTACAAGGAACGGGGGGTACCTGAATACGTACCGGGACGGTGCATACTGGCAGGACCACCTCACAGCCCTGCCGACCATGACCAACGTCAAAGCCATCGAAGCCGCCGTGACGGCACTCCCCCCGGAAGACTTGGCCGAGTCCCGCCGCTGGTCCACCGAGTTCAGCAGCGCCCGATGGGACCGCGAGATCGAACAGGACATGGCCGCTGGAAAACTCGATGTCTTCCTCGCGGAAGCACAGGCCGACTATCTCGTGGGCGACTCCGCGCGTGCGCTGTGAAGCACGCCGATGTGAGCCGTGCTGCGTGAGGTGAAATAGGCGGGCGTGGTGTCCGCAGGGTGCATGGCGACTGTTTTGTCTGCTGGCGGCGAGCCAATGTTGGCGCGCTCAGACATACCGCCGCAAATCCTTCACCAGTACAAACAGATGCATCGCATCGGTCGGTGAATCCACGAAATCGAATCGCTGGTAGAACGACCGCGCGGCTTCATCCTTCGCGTGGACCGCCAGCGCACGGATGCCAGCAATGTCGGCCGCCTGCACGGTGCGGCGCATCGCATCCTTGAGTAGTCCGGCGCCGATGCCTCGGCCCTGCCAATCCCGGTGGACGCCCAATCGGGCGAGCAGCATCAGCGGCAGTGGGTGTCGTGCCAAGCCTTTGCTCAGCCGATCCGGTGCGTCCTCGTATCGCACTTCGCTGACGACCAGCGTATGGAAGCCGATCACCAGGTCATCCGCGAGGCCGACATATGTCTGGGCAGCATTCGCCGCTTGGTTGGCGGCTGCGAAACGACTCAGGTACCGATTGAGCGCAGGCTCCCCACAATCGAACGCTTCCACGGCATGTCGGCGCGACAGTTTCTCGATGCGCAGGTGCGTCACGCTGCGGAACCCGTGTCGTTGTCGGGGGCCTCGAAAACACTGGGTTGGCTGAACAAGTTGGCCACGGCCGGCAATTCACGCGGTGCAGCGTCCAGGGCGACCAGGAACTCCTCCCACTGTTCAGCGGAAAGTCCGAAGTGACGCCGCTGGGCGAGCATGTCATCGGCCCGCGCCAGCGCACTGTCCAGCACGAATTCGCTGACCGAACGGCGGTCTGCCGCGGCGGCGGCGGCGAGGGTCTGCTTGGCGGCGGGTGTCAGCCGGAGATCGAGCTTTTCGGTGCGGTTGGCGGGTGGGCGTGCAGGGGTGGTTTGCATGGCAATGCTCCAGGTCGAGCGCCCACTATAGTCTCGATGCCAGACATTGTCATGACATCAATGTCGCGGTTCCGATGGGGTGCCTTTGTCGCCTCAAGCGGGGTAACACGCCCCCAGCACCCGCAAGCCTGCCGCCCCCGTCACCGCCGGCTCATTCGCCGCCCGCCGATGCACATGCATGTGCGCCAGCCAGGCAAAGGCCGCCGCCTCGACTTCCAGCGCCGGTAGACCTTCCGCATCGGTGGAAAGGACCGCCAGACCGGGCAGAAGGGCCTTCAGGCGCGCGATCAGCGTGTCGTTGAAGGCGCCCCCGCCACAGACCAGCAGATCGGCTGCATCGGGCGCGTGGCGGCGCACGTCGTCGGCGATGGTCGCGGCGGTGAACTCGCACAGCGTGGCCTGGACGTCGGCGGGTGGCGGCATGGGTGCGCCGGTCCGGACGAGGCCGTCCAGCCGCTCCTGCAGCCATGCGGGGTGGAACAGGTCGCGCCCGGTGCTCTTGGGCGGTTGCTGGGCGAAATAGGGTTGCGCCAGCAGGTCCGCAAGCAGGGCGGGCGAAACCGTGCCGCTGGCCGCCCAGGTGCCGCGGTCGTCGTAGGCGCGGCCATGGTGGTGGTGGACCCAGTGGTCCATCAGCGCGTTGCCGGGGCCGCAGTCGAAGCCGCGGGCCGGCTCGCCGGGTCGCAGGATGGTCAGGTTGCTGATGCCGCCGATGTTGACGACCGTGCGCGTGGCGTCGGGCCGGCCGAAGACGTGCTGGTGGAAGCAGGGCACCAGCGGTGCGCCCTGGCCGCCCGCGGCGACATCGCGGCTGCGCAGGTCGGCGATGACGTCGATGCCGGTGCGCTCGGCGAGCAGGGCCGCGTTGCCGAGTTGCAGCGTGTAGCCGGTGCCGTCGTGCAGGCCGGGCTGGTGGCGCACGGTCTGGCCGTGGGCGCCGATGGCCCGGATGGCGGTGGCGGGCGTCTGGCTGGTGTCGAGCAGCGCCTGGACGACCTCGGCATAGACCAGCGCCAGTGCGTTGCCGGCGAGGGCGGCACGGTGCAGTTCGTCCGGACCGCTGGTCTGCAGCGCCATCAGGGCGCCGCGCAGCGGTTCAGGGAGCGGCCGGTGGGCGTGGGCCCGGACGCCGAGCCAGCGACCGTCGGCGCCGATGCGGCAGAGCACACCATCGACACCGTCCAGCGACGTGCCCGACATCAGGCCGATGAAGAGCGCGTCGGGACGGAGATCGCTCATTCCACGCGGGCCAGCTTTCCGACCGGGCGCACGATGGACTCCATCAGCTGCGCGTGCATCTGCTTCGATTGCGACTCGAAGCGTGCGCGCGTGATGCCGGACAGCTCGGAGGTTTCGGACGCGCGGGCAACCTGTGTCGGATCGACCTGGGCGCCCTTGACCTTGAACTCGAAGTGCAGGTGCGGGCCGGTTGCCCAGCCCGTCGCGCCGACGGCACCGATGACTGAACCCTGAGTGACCGAGGCGCCCTTGTTGACGTCGATGCGGCTGAGGTGGGCGTAGACGGTCTCGCGCCCGCCGCTGTGCCCGATGATCACGACGTTGCCGTAGCCGTTCTGCACGCCGGCAAAGTTCACCACGCCGTTGCCGACGGTGTGCACCGGGGTGCCCATCGGAGCCCCAAGGTCGACGCCGAGGTGGGCGCGCCAGGTCTGCAGGATCGGGTGAAAGCGCATCGCGAACCCGGAGGTCACGCGGGAGAAGGCCAGTGGCGAAGACATGAATGCCTTCTGCTTGCCCTGACCCTTGAGGCTGTAGTACTCGCCCTTTTTGCCGGATTCCTGGAACCAGACGGCTTCGTAGGTTTCCTTGCCGTGTATGAAGCGCCCCGCCAAGACGCGCCCTGCCGAGCCGCCCCAGGTGACCGGTTCGCCATCTGCAGTCAGCGCCTCGTAAACGACAGCGAAGCTGTCTCCGGGCCTGATGTCCCTGCGGAAGTCCACGTCGTTTCCGAACATGTCCGCCATCTGGCCCGTGATGTTGTCGGGCATGCGGGCTTCGTCTGTCGCAGCGAACAGCGTGGTCCTGACCGTGGCCGCGCCGCTGCGGGTTTCGATCTTCATCGGTACCTGCTCGCTGACCGAGGTCAGGCCTTGCTCCGTGCGGCGGACGGTGATGCGGGTGAAATGCGAGCCAAGCTGGGTGCGTTCAGCGGCCGGGCCGCGCACGACCAGTTCCTGCAATTCGCCACCGCCCGGCGACGACTCCGTGACCGCCCGCAGCATCTTGCCTGGTCTACCCGAAAGGATGGTGCGCGCCACCGGATCCTTGCGCAAGAATGAGGATGCTTCAGGATCAGCAACACCCAGGCGCCGCAGCAGCGTGTCGGCGGTGTCGGTGGAGCGTGTGAGGTCGCTGCGGTGCAGCAGCATCTCGTACTCGGCCAGTGCTTCGGCTTGGGCGGCAAGCCCTTCCGGCGACACGGACTCTGTGACCGTCTGGATATTCTTGGGTGTCGAATCGACCATGCTCAGCGGCGCGACACCAAACGCGGTGACACCACTGAGGGTCAGCACGGCGGTCACGATGGCGCTGAACGTCTTCGGATGCCGACGAACGGTGAGGTCTGCGTGCGCCAGATGCAGGCGCGCTTTTTCGCCCAGATTGTTCACGAGTCTGTTCTTTGTTCGTGACGGGCGCGGGACACGCCAGTCCTGATTGATCCATCGGCACCGTCCTCCCCCTTGGAGATGTCTGGCCTGTTCTGCTCTGGAACAGGCACTGGACACTCTAGAATCCGGGCCAACTCGAAGTCGGCGCAGTATACCGAGGTGTGCCAAAGTTACGAACTAATAACCCCCCGTTTCGTCATGCCCCATGATTTAAGTGAAATAGAAGAAACCGTGCAATCCGCACTGGATGTCACGTTGCGGGGTTGCGAAGAGCTGCTGCCGCGTGCGGAATGGGTGGCCAAGCTGCAGCGTTCGCACCGCACCGGCCAGCCGCTGCGCATCAAGCTCGGGCTCGACCCGACGGCACCAGACATCCACCTCGGTCACACGGTGGTGCTCAACAAGCTGCGCCAGTTGCAGGACCTGGGTCACACGGTGATCTTCCTGATTGGTGACTTCACCTCGATGATCGGTGACCCTTCTGGCAGAAACACGACCCGGCCGCCCTTGACAGCCGAGCAGATCAAGGCTAATGCGGAGACCTACTACCGCCAGGCCAGTCTGGTGCTCGACCCGGCCCGTACCGAAATTCGTTACAACTCTGAATGGTCTGACCCGCTGGGCGCGCGGGGGATGATCGCGCTGGCCTCGCGCTACACCGTGGCCCGGATGATGGAGCGCGACGATTTCACCAACCGTTTCAAAGCTGGCACGCCGATCTCGGTCCACGAGTTTCTTTATCCCCTGATGCAGGGGTACGACTCGGTGGCGCTGAAGTCGGATCTGGAACTTGGCGGCACGGACCAGAAGTTCAATCTGCTGATGGGGCGCCACCTGCAGCAGGAATATGGCCAGGAGCCGCAGTGCATCCTGACCATGCCGCTGCTGGTCGGTCTGGACGGCGTCGAGAAGATGTCCAAGTCCAAGGGCAACTACATCGGCATCAGCGAGCCGGCGAACGCGATGTACGCCAAGCTGCTGTCGATCAGCGACACCCTGATGTGGACCTACTACACGCTGCTGAGCTTCCGCAGCGAGGCCGACATCGCGGCGCTGAAGGCCGAGGTCGCGGCCGGTCGCAACCCGAAGGACGCCAAGGTGCTGCTCGCCAAGGAGATCACCGCGCGCTTCCACGGCGCCGCGGCCGCCGATGCGGCGGAACAGGACTTCCAGAACCGCGCCCGCGGTGGCGTGCCGGACGTCCTGCCGGAGGTGTCCCTGTCGGGGGCGCCACTGGGCATCGCGGCGCTGCTGCGCCAGTCCGGGCTGGTGGCCTCGGGCGGCGAAGGCCAGCGCCTGATCGAGCAGGGTGGTGTGCGCATCGACGGCAGCACCATCAGCGACAAGGCACTGCGTCTGGAGGCCGGTACCTATGTGGTGCAGGTCGGCAAGCGCAAGTTCGCGCGCGTCACGCTGGTGGCTTGAACCACAGGCAGGCGCGCCAGCCGCGCCCGTTGGACACGGGCGAGGTCAGCAGCAGCTCTGCGCCGGACTGCCGCGCGATGGTCTGGACCAGCGAGAGGCCCAGGCCGCTGCCACGCGCCAGGGTGCTGCCGCGCTCGAAGGGGAGGGTCAGTGCGGCCAGGTCCACGCCGGGCGCACCCGGACCATCGTCGGTGACGGAAATCTCGTCCGGCAGCACCCGCACCACCACGCTGGCCTCGCTGCCAGCGTGCTTCATCGCGTTGTCGATCAGGTTGCGCACGGCGATGCCGAGTGCGTCGATGTCGCCCATGACCTGTGCGGGCGAGGTGTCGGTGATCAGGCGCAGCTGGTGGGTGTTGTCGCGGGATTGCGGGAATTCGTCGACCACCATCTGCGCCAGTTGGCGCAGGTCGATGGACTGGCGCGCCAGTGCGACACCGGAGTCGACCCGGGCGATCTGCAGCAGCCGGGTGGCCAGGTGGGTGAGCCGGTCGAGCTGACGCACCAGCGTCTGCGAACGTTCGCGTGCACGGTCGTCACTGGTTTCCTGGGCCAGTCGCTGGGCCTGCGCACGGGCGGCGGCCAGCGGGGTGCGCAGTTCGTGGGCCATCTTTGCGGAAAAGCTCCGCTCGGCCGCCAGCAGCGCCTGCACGCGTGCCATCAGGCCGTTGACGGTCTCCATCAGCGGGAGCAGTTCGGTGGGGGTCTCCTGCAGCGAGACCGGCTGCAGATCATGGGCAGAGCGCCGGGCGAGTTCCTCCTGCACCGGGTGCAATTGCTGGAAGGTCTTGCGGACCACCAGGTGCAGCGCCAGTGCCGCCAGCGGCAGCAGCAGCAGCAAGGGGATCAGCAGCGCCAGCGAGGCATTCTGGAGCGTGGAATTGCGGTGCCAGACGGCTTCGGCGAACTGCGCTTGGACGCCCTGGTGCGTCACGGTGGCCACGCGCCAGTCGCCATGCAGGCTCATGCCCTCGCGTGCGCCGGGCGCGAGGGCCGTGACCGGCGCATGGGCCGAGCGCAGCAGGACCCGGTTGTCGCGGTCGAGCACCTGGTAGACGACGATCGGCGCGGAGCTGTCCCGCCGCAGCCCGATGCTGTCGATGCGGGCCCGGACCATGTCCACGGGGTCGGCCGCTGGTTGCAGCGGCAGCATCACGAGCAGGCGCTCGGCGTTTTCGGCCAGCGCCAGATCGAGGACCTCGTTGGTCTCCTTGCGCACCTCGAAGATGGCAGCGGCTGCCGCCACCAGCCAGAGCACACCCAGCGCCAGCAACAGCCGCACATGCAGCCGCGACTCCAGGCTGTGTCGGGAGCGCGGCGCGGCCGTCGTGCCCGGCGACTGTGGTGCGTCAGGCGTCAAGGCGGTATCCCAGTCCGCGGTGGGTCGTGATCAGTGTGGCGCCGAGCTTCTTGCGCAGGCGGCTGATGATGACCTCCAGCGTGTTGCTTTCGCCGGCGAGCAGACCCTCGGACACCAGGGTCGATTCGATGTCGTGGCGGCTGTAGATGCGGCCGATGTGGCCGGAAAGCACCCGCAGCACCGTCCACTCCATCGCGGTCAGGTCCACCCCCGAGCCGCGCCGCCAGGCCCGTAGATTGGCCAGATCGAACTCGCAGTCCTGGACCTTCAGGTGCGGGCTGGGGATCGAGCGGCGCTGGATGGCGGACATGCGCGCCAGCATCTCGTCGAGATCGAAGGGTTTGACGAGGTAGTCGTCCGCGCCGGCCTCGAGTCCGCGGATGCGGTCGCTGATCTGGTCGCGGGCCGTCATCACCAGCACCGGCAGGCGCAGTCCCGCGGCACGCCACTCGCGCAGCAGCCCGAGTGCGTCGCCGTCCGGCAGCTGGAGGTCCAGCATCGCGAAATCCGCCATGCCGGGCTCCCGGGCCTGCGCGATCAGCTTGCACCAGTGCACCTGGTGGCCGGCGGCCTCCAGATGGTCGGTGACGGCCTGTCCCAGGTCGATGTCGTCTTCGAGCAGCAGCACTTGCATGGGCGGAATCATGGCGGATGTCGGATCGCCATGCAAAAAGCCGCCCGATCGGGCGGCCTTTGAACAGCGGTGGATCGGAAAAAAAGCTCAGTCGGCGTACTGGCCGGCGGCCTTGATGACCGGGCCCCACTTGGCGAGTTCGGCTTCGACGAACTTCTTGTGCTCGGCCGGATTGACGCGGGCGTCGGTGATGATGTCGGCGCCGAGCGCTTCTTCATGCTTGACAAAATCGGCATCTTTCAGCGCGGTCTTCAGGGCGCTGTTGACCTTGTCGAGCACCGCCTTCGGCGTGCCCTTGGGGGCGTACAGGCCGTGCCAGATCGTGACGTTGAAGCCCTTCAGACCTGCTTCATTGAGCGTGGGCAGGGACTTCAGGCCGTCCGTGGTCAGGCGCTTGCTGGTCGTGACGGCGTAGGCCTTGACCTTGCCGGCCGTGATCTGACCGGTGGTGTTGGTGGACTGGTCGCACATCAGGTCGACCTGGCCGCCGATCAGGTCGGTCATGGCCGGGCCGGTGCCCTTGTAGGGGACCGTGGTCATGTCGATCTTGACGCTCTGCTGGAACAGCAGCCCGCACAGGTGCGAGGCGGATCCCAGGCCGGCGTTGGCCAGGTTGATCTTGCCCTTGTTGGCGTCGAGCCACTTGGTGAGTTCGGCGTAGTTGGTCGCCGGCAGGCTCGGGCGCGCGATCAGCGTCATCGGCACTTCGTTGATCATGCCGAGGTATTCGAAGTCGGTCAGCGCGTCGTACTGCATCTTGCGGTAGAGCGCCGGGGCCGTGGCCATCGCGACGTGGGCCAGCAGCAGCGTGTAGCCGTCCGGGTTGGCCTTGGCGACCTTGGTGTGGCCGAGCGTGCCGCCAGCGCCGGCCACGTTCTCGATGATCACCTGTCCGCCCAGCGGCTTGCGCAGGGCTTCGGCCAGATCGCGGGCCACCTTGTCCGTCGGGCCACCGGCCGCGAACGGCACGATGATCGTGACCGGCTTGTCGCCGGGGTAGGTCTGGGCCGAGGCGCCCAGGGACAGGGCGGCCAGTGCGACGGCGGTGATCAGATGCTTCATGGTGTCTCCAGTGACGCGGTCATTCGGGATTCCGGGTGGGTGCGCCGCATCCTAGCGGCAGACCGCCCGGGATCCACTTCGGAAACTACGTAACGTGCCGTGGTTCGTTCACGCTGACCGCCCGCTCACTGGTAGCTGCGCCGGTCCTCGATCACCTTGCCATCGTTGGGCAGTCCGCCCGCGGTGACGGTGACGATGTTCGCCCTCAGCTTGGTCACGTCGCGCACCGACTCCGCCACGCGGGCTGCCAGACCTTCCGGCGCCGCATCGCATTCGATGTGCAGGGTCATGCGGTCGTTGGCCATCTCGCCCTCGACCACCAGCCGGGCGCGGGCGATCTCGGGATGGCGCCGCACCACGTCGGCCACCTGCGACGGGTGCACGAACATGCCGCGCACCTTGGTCGTCTGGTCGGCCCGGCCCATCCAGCCCTTGATGCGCCGTGCGGAGCGTCCGGTCGGGCAGTCGCCGGCCAGCACGGCCGAGAGGTCGCCCGTGCCGAAGCGGATCAGCGGGTAGTCGGGGTTCAGCGTGGTCACGACCAGCTCGCCGACCTCGCCGTCCGGCACCGGGTCACCGGTGCCGGGACGCACGATCTCGACGATCACGCCCTCGTCGATCACCAGGCCCTGGCGCGCCGAGGTCTCGTACGCGATCAGGCCCAGGTCGGCGGTGGCGTAGCACTGGTAGCCGGCGACGCCGCGCTCGGCCAGCCAGTCGCGCAGGGACGGCGGGAAGGCTTCGCCGCTGACCAGCGCCTTGGTGATCGACGAGATGTCGGCCCCGGTCTCGGCGGCCTTCTCGACCAGGATCTTCAGGAAGCTGGGCGTGCCGATGTAGCCCTGCGGACGCAGCTCCGACACCGCCTGCAGTTGCAGCTCGGTGTTGCCGACACCCCCGGGAAAGACGCTGCAGCCCAGCGCATGGGCGCCGGTTTCCATCATCGAGCCGGCCGGCGTCAGGTGGTAGCTGAAGCTGTTGTGGATCAGGTCGCCAGCGCGGAAGCCGGCGGCGAAGATCGCCCGGGCCATGCGCCAGTAGTCGGCGCCGACACCCTCCGGCTCGTAGATCGGACCGGGCGACTGGAATACCCGGCGCGCACCGGCGGACGCGGGCTGGCCGGTCCAGCCGATGGCCGAGAAGCCGCCAAAGGCCTCGCGGCTGCGCAGGGCCTTCTGGCGCTCGAGCAGTTCGCTCTTGCGGGTGACGGGCAGCCGGGCCAGGGCCTCGCGGCTGGTGATGCTGGTGGCATCGACGCCGGCCAGGATGTCGGCGAAGGCGGGGGTGCGGCCGGCCGCGTGGGCGACCTGTTGCGGCAGGGCCGTGAACTGGGCGGCCTCGCGCTGGGCATGGGCGCGGGTTTCCTGGGCGTCGTAGAACTCGCTCACGGCGCGAACCTTTCTAGAGGGGAGGGCGGGGGGTACCGAACAGCTCAGGCCAGCCAGCGCTTGCGGCGCTTGTAGCTCTTGTTGTCCTTGAAGCTCTTGCGGTCGCCGCCGCCCATGCCGAGGTAGAACTCCTTGACGTCCTCGTTCTCGCGCAGGGCCTTGGCTTCGCCGTCCATCACGATGCGGCCGTTTTCCAGGATGTACCCGTAGTCCGAATAGCGCAGCGCGATGTTGGTGTTCTGCTCGGCGAGCAGGAAGGTGACCCGTTCCTTGGTGTTCAGATCCTTCACGATCTCGAACACCTCTTCCACGATCTGCGGCGCCAGACCCATCGAGGGCTCGTCCAGCAGCACCATCTTCGGGTTGGCCATCAGCGCGCGGCCGATGGCGCACATCTGCTGCTCGCCGCCGGAGGTGTAGGCGGCCTGGCTGGTGCGGCGCGTCTTCAGCCGGGGAAAGTAGTTGTAGACCTTCTCCAGCGTCTGCGCGACCGCGGCCGGGCCGTCCTTGCGGGTGTAGGCGCCGGTCATCAGGTTTTCCTCGATGGTCAGGTGCGCGAAGCAGTGCCGGCCTTCCATGACCTGCACGACGCCACGGTTGACCATGTCGGAGGGGGAGAGCTTCTCGATGCGCTCGCCGCGCAGCTCGATCGAGCCCTTGGTGACATCGCCGCGCTCTCCCGCCAGCAGGTTGCTGACGGCGCGCAGCGTGGTCGTCTTGCCTGCGCCGTTGCCGCCCAGCAAGGCGACGACCTTGCCTTCAGGCACCTGCAGGGACACGCCCTTGAGCACGAGGATCACGTGGTTGTAGATCACCTCGATGCCATTGACATTGAGGAGGATGTTGGACGTCATGGTGTTTCACCTTCCATGCAAAGCTGAGGCCACCCAGTGTGGGCTGGGCTTTGCACCCCGGCGGGTGCCGGGGTGGTGCAGTCGATCAGGACTGGCAGTCGTCGGGGGCGCGACGCGTCATCTTCTTGTCGCCCATGTACTTCTCGGCGGACGCCTTCACCAGCGGCTTGATGACCGAGTCATCGGCCTGGTACCAGTCGGAGGTCACGCTCCACTTGGCGCCGTCCCAGGTGCGGATGCGGGACCAGCTGGCGCCCATGTGGTCGGCGCAGGAGGTCGACACCGGGCGCATCACGCCCGCGAAGCCACCAGCGTCGAGCTTCTTCTGGTCGAGCGCCAGGTTCTCGAAGCCCCAGCGGACCTGCTCGCCCGTCATGACCTTGCCCTTGCCGAAGCGTTCCTGTGCGCGCTTGACACCTTCGACGGCCAGCATCGAGGCGACCAGACCGCGCATGTAGAGCACCTGGCCCACTTCGTCCTTGTCGCCCGTGCCCTGGCCCTTGTCGTGCACCATGGACAGCATGTCCTTGATGATCTTGGAGTTGCCATCGGCCGCGTCCTGCATCGTCAGGGCCTGGTAGCCCTTGGCGCCTGCGCCCACGTCCTTGACATCCGGCTCGGCGCCCGACCACCACACGCCGTACATCTTCTCGCGCGGGTAGCCGGTGGCGACGGCTTCCTTGAGGGCGGCCGAGTTCATCACGCCCCAGCCCCACAGGAACACATGGTCCGGACGCGACTGGCGCACCTGCAGCCAGGTGGCCTTCTGCTCGATGCCGGGGGCGGCGACCGGCAGCAGCTGCAGCGTGAAGCCTTCCTGCTTGGCCAGTTCCTCGAGCAGGGGGATCGGCTCCTTGCCGTAGGGGCTGTCGTGGTAGACGAGGGCGATCTTCTTGCCCTTCAGGCTGCCGCCGTTGGCCTTCTTCACGTGCTGCACCAGCACGCTGGCGCCGGTCCAGTAGGTGCCCAGCAGCGGGAAGTTCCACTTGAAGGCGGTGCCGTCGACCGAGTCGGCGCGGCCGTAGCCCGAGGTGATCAGCGGGATCTTGTCGCCGGGGGCCTTCTCGGTCAGCGCGAAGGTGATGCCGGTCGAGAGCGGCTGGAACACGGTCGCGCCCTTGCTCTTCATGCGCTCGTAGCACTCGACACCGCGGTCGGTGGCGTAGCCCGTCTCGCACTCTTCGTACGAGATCTTCACGCCATTGATGCCGCCCTTGGCATTGACGAGCTTCAGGTAGTCCACATAGCCGTTGGCGAAGGGCACGCCATTGGGTGCGTAGGCGCCGGTGCGGTAGACCAGCACGGGGAAGAACTGCTCCTTGGCCTGGGCAAAGGCAGCGGGTGCGGCAACGGAGCCGGCGACGGCTGCAACGATGGATGCAGCGAGTGCGAGGGACTTCAGTTTCATGTGGGCCTCCGAATCAACGGTGGTGGGAAGAACACGCAGTGCGTGGGTTTTCTTGGTACGAAATACGGGGGGCTGGCGCCGCTCAGTGCGGGAAGGGCCACAGGCGCAGCTTGTCCTTGCCGATCGACCAGAGTCGGGCCAGCCCGTGCGGCTCGACGATCAGGAAGAAGACGATCAAGGCGCCGAAGATCATCGACGTGAGGTGGGCGGCCAGTGCAGTGTCGATGGGGATGCCGAACAGTTGCGGCACGTTGTCCAGGAAGATCGGCAGCAGCACGATGAAGGCCGCGCCGAAGAAGCTGCCCATGATCGAGCCCAGCCCGCCGATGATCACCATGAACAGCAGCTGGAAGGAGCGGTCGATCGAGAAGGCCGCCGGCTCCCACGAACCCAGGTGCACGAAGCCCCACAGGCCGCCGGCCACGCCGACGATGAAGCTCGACACCGCGAAGGCGGTCAGCTTGGCGTAGACCGGGCGGATGCCGATCACGGCGGCGGCGACGTCCATGTCGCGCATGGCCATCCATTCGCGGCCGATGTTGCTGCGGACCAGGTTCTTGGCCATCAGACCGAACACGCACAGGAAGGCCAGGCAGAACAGGTACTTCTGCACCGGGGTCTCGATGGGCATGCCCAGCACCTGCAGCCCGGCCACGCTCACCGAACCCGAGGACGAGTCGTTGGTGACCCACTTCAGGCGCAGCGCGCTCCAGTCGACAAAGAACTGCGCCGCCAGGGTGGCCACGGCCAGATACAGCCCCTTGATGCGCAGCGAGGGAATGCCGAACAGGACACCGATCACGGTCGCGCACAGGCCGCCCAGCAGCAGCGCGGGGATCACCGGCATGCCGTCGATCCGGACGAAGGCGTTGTAGGCCGCATAGGCGCCGACCGCCATGAAGCCGCCGGTCCCCAGCGAGATCTGGCCGCAGTAGCCCACCAGGATGTTCAGGCCCAGCGCGGCCAGCGACAGGATCAGGAAGGGGATCAGGATGGCCCGGAAGGCGTATTCGGGGGCGATCATCGGGACGATGAAGGCCGCGAACGCGATCAGCGCGAGGATGCCGTAGCGGTCCTGCGCGATCGGGAAGATCTGCTGGTCCGAGGCGTAGGTGGTCTTGAACTGACCGTTCTCACGGTAAAGCATGGGTGTCTCCGTGGAGTGAGTGGGTCAGACGCGGTCGATGATCTTTTCGCCGAACAGCCCTTGCGGCCGCACCAGCAGGAAGATCAGCGCCAGACCATAGGCGAACCAGATTTCGATACCGCCGCCGACCATCGAGCCGATGTAGACCTCGGACAGCTTCTCGCCGACCCCGATGATCAGCCCGCCGATGATGGCGCCCGGCACCGAGGTCAGGCCGCCCAGGATCACCACCGGCAGCGCCTTCAGCGCCACCAGCGACAGCGAGAACTGCACGCCGAGCTTGGAGCCCCAGATGATGCCGGCCACCAGCGCGACAAAACCGGCGACCGACCAGACGATGACCCAGATGCGGTTCAGCGGAATGCCGATCGACTGCGCGGCCTGGTGGTCATCGGCCACCGCACGCAGGGCGCGGCCGGTCGAGGTGTACTGGAAGAACGCGGCCAGCACGCCCACCATCGTCGCGGCGATCAGCGCGGCGTAGAGGTCTTCCTGGCCGACGAGCACGCCGCCTTCGAAGAACTTCTCGAACAGGAACAGCGGGTCCTTGGGCAGGCCGACGTCGATCTTGTAGATGTCCGAGCCGAAGAGGGTCTGGCCGGCGCCGTCCAGGAAGTAGGTGACGCCGAGGGTGGCCATCAGCAGCGTGATGCCTTCCTGGTTGACCAGCTTGCCCAGCACGAAGCGCTCGATCACCCAGGCCACGAACACCATCACCGCCATCGCGGCAATGAAGGCCAGGATGTTGCCGATCGTCTTGTTGTCGATGTGCAGCAGGGCCGGAATCCACTCCGAGAAGCGGGCCATCGCGAGGGCTGCGAACAGCACCATCGCGCCCTGCGCGAAGTTGAACACGCCGGAGGCCTTGAAGATCAGCACGAAGCCCAGCGCAACCAGCGAATACAGCATGCCCGTCATCAGGCCGCCGATGAGTGTTTCGAGAAAAAATCCCATGTCAGTGCTCCCGTGATCGTGGCGTTCAGTGGCTGGTGCCCAGATAGGCACTGATCACGTCTTCGTTGGCGCGGACCTCGTCCGGCGTGCCGTCACCGATCTTCTTGCCGTAGTCCAGCACGACGACGCGGTCCGAGATGTCCATGACCACGCCCATGTCGTGCTCGATCAGCACGATGGTGGTGCCGAACTCCTCGTTGATGTCGAGCACGAAGCGGCACATGTCCTGCTTCTCCTCGACGTTCATGCCGGCCATCGGCTCGTCGAGCAGCAGCACCTGCGGCTCCATCGCCAGCGCGCGGCCCAGGTCCACGCGCTTCTGCAGGCCGTAGGGCAGGCGACCCACCGGGGTCTTGCGGAAGGCCTGGATCTCGAGGAAGTCGATGATGTGCTCGACGAACTCGCGGTGCGCTTCCTCTTCCCGCGCGGCAGCACCCCAGCGGATGGCCTGCTGGAAGAGGTTGGTCTTCATCTTCAGGTTGCGGCCGGTCATGAGGTTGTCGATCACGCTCATGCCCTTGAACAGCGCCAGGTTCTGGAAGGTGCGCGCGACCCCCATCTCGGCAACCTGCCGGCTGTTCATGTGGCTGAAGGTCTGGCCGCGGAAGCTGATCTTGCCTTCCTGCGGGGTGTAGACGCCGTTGATGCAGTTCAGCATCGAACTCTTGCCCGCGCCGTTCGGGCCGATGATGGCGCGCACCTCGTGCTCGCGCACGTTGAAGCTGATGTCGGTCAGCGCCTTGACGCCGCCGAAGCGCAGGCTGATGTTGGCGACGTCGAGGATGACGTCACCGATCTTCTTGCCGGTGTCGATCTTGGACATTTATGCGGCCCTCCGGACGGCGGGAAAGGTCTTCGTGTCGATGATCTTCAGCGTCGCCGAGACGCTGCCGCTGCGGCCGTCCTCGAACTTGACCGCGGTCTCGATGTACTGCTCGGACTTGCCGCCGTACATCGCGTCGATCAGCACCTGGTACTTGTCGGCGATGGCGCCGCGCTTGACCTTGCGGGTGCGGGTCATCTCGCCGTCGTCGGCGTCGAGTTCCTTGTGCAGCACGAGCACGCGGTGGATCTGGCTGCCGGCGAGCATCTCGTCCTGCGCCAGATCGGCGTTGGTCTTCTCGACGCACTCGCGCATCATCTCCAGCACCTCGGGCTTGCCGGCCAGATCCGCGTAGCCGGCGTAGGGCAGGTTGCGGCGCTCGGCCCAGTTGCCCACGGCTTCCATGTCGATGTTGATGAAGGCGCAGACCCGGTCGCGCCGGTCGCCGAAGGCCACCGCCTCCTTGATGAAGGGGAAGAACTTCAGCTTGTTCTCGACGTACTTCGGGGCAAACATCGCGCCGTCGTGCGTGCCGCCCTGGAGTCGTCCGACATCCTTGGCGCGGTCGATGATCTTGAGGTGGCCGCTGGCGTCGATGAATCCGGCGTCGCCACTGTGGTACCAGCCGTCCTTGGTCAGCACTTCCTCGGTCGCCTTCGGGTTCTTGTAGTACTCCTTGAGCAGACCCGGCGACTTGATCATGATCTCGCCGCTCGGCGCGAGCTTGATCTCCACGCCCTGCACCGGCACGCCCACCGTGTCGGCGCGGGCTTCGTGGTCGGGCTGCAGGCAGACGAACACGGCGGTCTCGGTCGAGCCGTAGAGCTGCTTGAGGTTGATGCCGATCGAGCGGTAGAAGGTGAACAGGTCGGGGCCGATCGCCTCGCCGGCGGTGTAGGCCACGCGCACCCGGCTCATGCCGAGCGAGTTGCGCAGCGGGCCGTAGACGCTCAGATCGCCGAGCTGGTACTTCAGCTTGTCCAGCAGGCCGACCGGCTTGCCGTCCATCAGCGCCGGGCCGACGCGCTTGGCGTGGTCCATGAAGGACTTGAACAGGCTCTTCTTGAGCGGGCTGGCGTCTTCCATGCGGATGGTGACGCTGGTCAGCAGACCCTCGAACACCCGCGGCGGCGCGAAGTAGTAGGTCGGGCCGATCTCCTTCAGGTCGATCGTCGTGGTCGCCACCGACTCGGGGCAGTTCACCACATAGCCGCAGACCAGCCACTGCGCGTAGCTGAAGATGTTCTGGCCGATCCAGGCCGGCGGCAGGTAGGCGAGCACTTCTTCGCTGCTGGTCAGCTTGTCGAAGGTGGCGCCCGCCTGCGCGCGGTCGGTCAGCGAGCCGTGGGTGTGGACGACACCCTTCGGATTGCCGGTCGTGCCGGACGTGAAGAACATCGAGGCGACGTCCTCCGGGCGCACCGTCTCGATCGACTTCTCGAAGAAGTTGGCGTTCTGGCGCTCGTAGACATCACCAGCCGCGAGCAGGTCGTCGACCGAGGCCAGGCCCGGCTCGCTGTACTTGCGCAGGCCGCGCGGATCGTCGAACCAGATGTGCGCCAGCAGCGGGCACTGGCCGCGGATTTCCAGCAGCTTGTCGACCTGCTCCTGGTCCTCGACCACGGCGAAGGCGACTTCGGCGTTGTTCAGCGGGAAGACACACTCGGGGCCGGTGGCGTCCTGGTAGAGCGGGATCGGGATCGCGCCCAGGCTCTGCGCCGCCAGCATCGTCATCGTCAGACGCGGGCGGTTGTCGCCGATCACCACGATGTGCTGACCACGCTGCAGGCCGGCCGCGGCCAGACCGCCAGCCATGCGGCGCACCTGCGCGGTCAGCGCTTTCCAGCTCAGGGTCTGCCAGATGCCGTATTCTTTTTCTCGCAGGGCCGGCGCGTCGGGTCGGCGCTGGGCATGGTCCAGCAGCAGGCGCGGAAATGTCGTGGTCACCACGCGTCTCCTCGGGTTGTGGGGTGTTCGTGAAAAAAGAAACTGCGCTACAAGCTTCATGGCCAGTGCGCGATGGAGGCATCGTATGCCCGGGTTTGACGTCAGGATGTCAGCCTGACGACAATCCTAGGGACATTCCCAAGCGGAGTTTCCCTTTCTGGAGGAGATCTGCATGAGCCTGACCGCCCTGCGCGAGCGTTCGCGCCTGCCCACCGGACACGAGATCGCCGAAATCCCGTGGCTGTCGCAGCTTGCGCCGGCGCACCGGCAGCTGGCGCTGGCGTCCCTGCGCGCGGTGCAGGCCGATGCCGGCGAGTACATCTGCCGGGTCGGCCGGCCGGCGACCTACTGGTTCGGGGTGGTCGACGGCCTGCTCAAGATGAGCAGCGACAACATCATGGGCACACCCATCACCTTCACCGGCGTGCCACCCGGGGCCTGGTTCGGCGAGGGCACGCTGCTCAAGGGCGAGCCCTACCGCTACAACATCGAAGCCCTGCGGCGCACGGTGGTGGCGGGCGTGCCGGTCGAGGTCTTCCACGAACTGCTGGAACACAGCCTGCCGTTCAACCGCTTCGTGCTGAACCAGCTCAACGAGCGGCTCGGCCAGTTCATCGCCGCGCGCGAGATCGACCGCATCAACGACCCGGACTCGCGGGTCGCGCGC
Organism: uncultured Sphaerotilus sp.; assembly: GCF_963924895.1. Lineage (NCBI taxonomy): Bacteria > Pseudomonadati > Pseudomonadota > Betaproteobacteria > Burkholderiales > Sphaerotilaceae > Sphaerotilus > uncultured Sphaerotilus sp. The sequence goes on along the minus strand of NZ_CAWURG010000025.1, from coordinate 6,620 downwards.
AACCTCTCGGCGCTGTTCCACCCGGTGCTCTACCCGGGCGTGGGCGAGGTGCTGCGCATCACGCAGCAAGAGCTGGGCTACCTGGTCGGGCTGTCGCGCCAGCGGGTCAACGAGGCGCTGCGCGTGCTGCAGGCGCGGCAGCTGATCCGCATCGAGTATGGCGGGCTGCGCGTGCTGGATCTGGCGGGACTGCGCGCCTACGGGCCGATCAGTGCCGCCCACGCGCTGGGCGATCCGGTCTGAGCCCGGCGTCAAGTTCAGCCGACAGGCGTCGACAACGAGGGTGAACCCGTGCAACGCGGGTTCGCCATGGGCGCGGGTGGGCGGAGGTTCCTGCGCAGGTCGAGACTGCATGTCACGTTGTCGTTCGTTGTCCTGGAGAGTGGCCGTGGCCGTGGCCGTGGGCCGCTGGCTGGGTCTCCTGCTGGCCGGGTGCCTGCTGGTGGCGGTCGCGCGCGCCGAGGGTCCGGTGCACGCGCCGGGCGCCGCGCTGCTGGACACCCGGCAGACCGAGGTCGACGTCTGGCCGCTGCTGTCCGTGCTGATCGAGGAGCGCGCAGTCTGGACGCTGTCCGACGCGCTCGCCCACTTGCCCGAGCGCCGTGCGCCGCAGGTGCCCACCTCGAACTTCGGCGAAGTCGGCGGCGTGGCCTGGCTGGTCTGGGACGTGGAGGTGGCGCCGTCGGCCGCCGGCGAGTGGTTGGTGGATGTCGGCTATCCCTCGCTGGACCACGCCGACCTGTCCGTCCTGAAGGACGGACAGCTGACGGCGCAATTCCGCAACGGCGACTGGCTGCGCCTGTCGGAGCGGCCGCTGCCCACCCGCACCCATGTGATGCCGCTGAACCTGTCCGCTGGCCGCTACCTGATGGTGCTGCGGGTCCAGACCTCGGGCAGCATGATCGTGCCCGTGCGGCTGACGACACCGCAGCACCGCCAGTTCCAGGAAGAACGCGCGCAGATGCTGCAGGGTCTGGCGACCGGCGTGATGCTGTCGCTGCTGATCTACAGCCTGGCCCAGTGGTACAGCCTGCGCGACCGGATGTTCGCCTACTACGCGCTCGGCGTCGGCGGGGTAGGAGCCTTCCAGTTTGCCTTCCAGGGCATGGGCATGCAGCACGTCTGGGGCAACGCGCTGTGGGTGTCGGAGGTGCTGCCGCCGGCCTGCATCCTGGTGGGGGTCATCGGTGCCTTCCTGTTCCTCGACCGGGCGCTGGAGATCCGGAGCACCTCGCCCCGGCTGTCCCGGCTGATGCGGGTCGGGGCACTGGCCTGCACGGTGACGCTGCTGCTCCTGTTGACCGGCGTGATCACCTACCGCGAGGCGCAGCAGATCGCGAAGCTGATGGGCCAGGTGCCGACCCTGCTGGCGCTCCCGATCGCCTGGCGGCGCTGGCGCCGCGGGGACCGGGCCACCGGCTACATCCTGATCGGCTGGGGCATCTACACGGCCGGTGTGGTCGTGCTGGCGCTGCTGATCAGCGGCCGGATTCCTGCAACGCCCTTGACGATGCACCTGTTCCAGGTGTCTTCGCTGGCCGAGATGGTGATGTGGCAGGTGGTGATGGGCATCCGCATCGACACCCTGCGCCGCGCCGCCGAACAGGACCGGCACGACGGCGAACGCCTGCGCCGGCTGGCGGACACCGACGCGCTGACCGGGGTGCTGAACCGGCGGGGCTTGGAGGGTGCGGCGGTGCCGATGCTGCAGCGGGCGCGCCCGGCCGCGCTGGTGGGCGTCTACCTCATCGATCTGGATGGTTTCAAGCCGGTCAATGACCGCCATGGCCACCACGCAGGTGACTCGGTGCTGATCGAGATCGCGGCCCGGCTGGGCGCGCAGGTCCGGCAGGCGGATCTGGTGGCGCGCATCGGCGGCGACGAGTTCGTGGTGGTGGTGGGCGAGTTGCGCGACGAGGCGGCGGCGGTGCGCATCGGCGACAAGCTGCTGCAGTCCGTGCAGGCCCCGATCTCGCTGGAGGGGGGCGCCTGCAGCGTGGGGGCAACGATCGGCTTTGCGCTGGCGCCGACCGACGGCACCGACATCGGCCATCTGCTGGCGCAGGCCGACCAGGCCCTGTATGCCGGCAAGCTGGCCGGCAAGCGGCAGCTACGGCGCGCTGGCTAGTGCACGAAACCGATCGGCGTGCGCTTGCCCGCACCGCTGTCGGGCAGATCCGCCTGCACCACCGTGGTGCGCCGCGCCAGCTTGGCATTGCCGAAGGCGGTCATCCAGGCGCGGCGCATCTCGCGCGGCGCCATCTCGGCGAAGCGCTCCAGCACCGCCTCGGTCGGCGTGTCGTCGAAGCGCCGGCCCCACTCGTGCGCGGCGCGGATGCCGGCGTACAGCCGCAGCGCGATGCGCCGGGCGGCGTCCGCGTCGGGCATCGGCACTTCGTAGACGTTCATCCGGTTGAGGATGGGCTCGGGGATGGCGCGCTCGTCGTTGGCGGTGGCGACCCAGATCACCTGGCTCGCGTCGATGGCGACCTCGGCAAACTCGTCGGTGAAGCTGTGCGCGGTGTCGTGTTCCAGCAGGCTGTAGAGCGAGCCGAGCGGGTCGTAGGCGTGTTCGCCGCCGGCCTTGTCGATCTCGTCCACGACGATCAGCGGGTTGGCGTAGGCGCCGTCCACCAGCGTCTCGAACACCTTGCCCGGCCGCGCGCCTTTCCACTGGCTGGACGCGCCCGAGAGCACCCAGCCCGCGGTGAGCGAACTCATCGAGACGAAGCCCATGCCGGTGCCCAGCAGGTGCGACAGCTCGCGGGCGAAGTGTGTCTTGCCCACGCCCGGCGGGCCGAGCAGCAGCATGGGCGTGATCTCCAGCGCATCGCCGCTGTCCTCGCACAGGGCGAGCTGGCGGCGCACGTCGTCGAGCACGGGGTGGAAGTTGGGCAGCTCGTCGTAGAGGTGGTCCATCACCGGCAGGCCGGAGGGCTTGACCTGGAAGCGCTCCGGACCCTTTTCGAGCATGCGTTCGTAGGTGGAGCGCAGCTGCTCGTGGTCCTTGGGCGCCAGCCGGGTCAGGCGACGTTCGACCTCGTCGAGGCGGTAGAGGTGTCGCATCCGCGCGATGGGGATGGCGCTCGAACGGCCGAGGTCGGCGCAGACGAGATCGGTGCAGCGTTGGCTCATGCAAAACCTCCGGAAGACACGTCAGGGGAACACCCGTCATGACTAGCATGCCGCAAGCCAGGTACAGCGCACAGCGGGGAAGCACCCGCAACTGCGGGTAGTTCTGCCGACCGGAACTGGGGCGCTCCGCTGCGCGGCCGTGCTTCAGGTTTAGGCGCGTCTGCCGAAACCGGAAGACGTTCCCTGATTCTGGAAGGCTCTGAATGACGGTCTGGTGCCGACTCCGGCGTGCGTGGACCCGGGCGACGCGCTACTGGCTGCGGCTGCTGCTGGTGACGCTCTGCTTCGGCATGTGGCCTGCGCTGGAGGCTGCGTCCGAATCCGGGGCCATCGCCAGTGAACCGCTCTTGCTGAACGATCGGCACCACGTTGTGGACGTCTGGCCGGCGGTGTCGGTGCTGTACGACGAACGCGGTGTGTGGACGCTCGACGATGTGCGCATGCGCCTGCCGAATCGGGAGCGGCCGACGGTGCCCGCAGCGAATTTTGGCGAGCGACGGGGGGCCGTCTGGCTGGTCTGGGAGATCGAGCTGCGGTCGTCCGCACTCGGCACCTGGCTGCTCGATGTGGGCAATCCCCAGCTGGATCTGGTGGATCTGCAGGTGCTGCACGATGGCCATCCGCTGCCGGAAGCCGCCCAGCGCGCGGGCGACGGGCGCCCCTTGTCCTGGCGCGCCTTGCCGACCCGCACGCATGTGCTGCCGCTGGATCTGGCCCCCGGCCGCTACACGCTGGTGCTGAGAGTGGCCAGCGAGGGCACCGTCATCGCGCCCATCCGCTTCGTCACCCCGGATGTCTACCACCAGGGTGAGGACCGCGTGCAGCTGGTGCAGGGTATCTCCACCGGCGTGATGCTGTGCCTGCTGCTGTACAGCCTCACCCAGTGGTTCAGCCTGCGCGACCGGCTGTTTCTCTACTACGGCCTCAGCGTCTTCGGCATCGGGCTTTACCTGTTCTCCTACAACGGACTCGGGCTGCAGCACCTCTGGGGCGAGCATGTCTGGGTCTCGGCGGTGCTGTCGCCCACCTGCGTGCTGCTGAGCGCGCTGGGTGCGTTCCTGTTCATCGACCGGGTGCTGGACATCCGCGGCCTGTCGCCGCGCATGTCCCGGGTCATGCATGCCGGCGCGCTGGTCGCGGCGGTCTCGGCCGTGCTGCTGGTGACGGACGTCATCGGCTACCGCAGCGCCCAGCAGGTGGCCAAGCTCATGGGCCAGCTGCCGATGTTCCTGGCACTGCCCTTTGCCTGGATGCGCTGGCGCCAGGGGGACCGGGCCGCCGCCTATGTCTTTCTGGGCTGGGCCCTCTATGCCGTGGGCGGCGTGACGATGGCCCGGCTGGTGAACGGAGAGGTCGCGGCCACGGTCTACACCATGAATGCCTTGCAGGTCGGCTCGCTCCTGGAGATGGTGCTTTGGCTGCTGGTGATGGGGATGCGGGTCGAGCAGCTGCGCGGCGCCGCCGAACTCGCCACCCGCGACAGCGACCGCCTGCGCCAGCTGGCCGACACCGATGCACTGACCGGCCTGCTCAACCGGCGCGGCCTGCATGCCGCGGTGCCGCCCCTGCTGGCGCATGCGCATCCGGAGCGGCTCGTGGCGCTCTACCTGATCGACCTGGACGGCTTCAAGCAGATCAACGACCGGCTGGGCCATGACGCGGGGGACGCGGTGCTGGTCGAAGCGGGTGTCCGGCTGCGCCGGCAGGTGCGCGAAGCCGACCTGACCGCGCGCACCGGCGGTGACGAGTTCGTCGTGCTGGTCGGCGACCTGCCGAACGACGCGGCCGCCCGGCGCATCGGCGCCGCGCTGCAGCAGGCGCTGGTGGCGCCGATGCTGCTGCGCACGGGGCCCTGTGCGGTCGGGGCGACCATCGGCTACGCGCTGTCGCCGGTGGATGGCTGGGACGTGGTCGAGCTGATGCGGCGGGCCGACCAGGCGATGTACCTGGGCAAGCAGTCCGGCAAGGGGCAGGTGCGCCGGCTGGTGCCAGCCTGAACCCCGGACGGAACGCCGGCCGGACCGGGTCGGTACGGGTGGACTCGGCGCGCGGCGCGCGACATACTCGGCGCCGCCTGGTTCGAAGGAGTTCCCATGGCCGATCTGCCCCGCACGGTGTCTTCCCGCTCCCGACGTGTCGGGGCCTTGGTCCTGCTGGTGGCCACGCGCAAAGGGGCGTGGATCCTGCACGGTGACGCGAAACGCCAGACCTGGCGTGTCGACGGCCCGCACTTCCTCGGCCACACGATCAGCCACCTCGTGCTTGATCCACGCGATGGGCAGACCCTGCTCGCCGCCGCCCGCACCGGCCACCTCGGCCCGACCGTGTTTCGCTCCACCGACTTCGGCCACACCTGGGCCGAGGCCGCCCGCCCGCCGGCATTCGCCAAACCCTCGGCCGGCATGGCCGGGCGCACTGTCGACCACACCTTCTGGCTCACGCCCAGCATCGCCAGCGAGCCGGGCGTCTGGTATGCCGGCACCTCGCCGCAGGGGCTCTTCCGGTCCGAGGATGGCGGCGTCACCTGGGCGCCGTTTTCCACGCTGAACGACGACCCGCAGTTCCGCGCGTGGATGGGCACGGTGCAGGACGGCACGCCAGACGGCCCCAAGCTGCACTCGATCCTCGTGGACCCGCGCGACGGCCAGCACCTCTGGATCGCCATGTCCGGCGGCGGTGTCCACGAGACCACCGACGGCGGCCAGACCTGGACCCCGTGTGTCGGCGGCATGGCCGTGGTCGAAGGCTTCGATCCGGCCGTCGTCACCTTCCACGACCCGCACTGCGTGCGGCTGTGCCCGAGCCGGCCGGACCGGCTCTACCAGCAGAACCACTGCGGCATCTACCGGCTCGACCAGCCCGCCACGGACTGGGTTTCGATCGGCGCCGGCATGCCGGCCAAGGTCGGCAATATCGGCTTCCCGATGGTCGTGCACCCGCGCGACGCGGACACCGCCTGGGTCTTTCCGATGGACGGCAGCACGGTCTGGCCCCGCACCAGTCCGCAGGGCAAGCCGGCGGCCTATGTCACGCACAACGCCGGCCGAACCTGGCAGCGCCAGGACAGCGGTTTTCCGCGCCAGCAGGCCTGGTGGACGGTGAAGCGCCAGGCGATGTGCGCCGACGCGGGCGATCCGGTGGGGCTGTACCTGGGCACGACCAGCGGCGAACTCTGGCTCAGCCGCGACGAGGGCGCCGCATGGTCCCCGCTGATGGCGCATCTGCCGGAGATCTATGCGCTCGACGTGGTGGCTCTGCGTTGACATCCACCCCGCCCTAAAGGACGGGGATTCCGGCGGACGCGACCGCTTGCGCGGCCGAGCCTTCGGCGGGTTCCTGCTTCCTCGCGGCTGCGCGTCGTCCCCTCACGGGTCTGGCGCGTCTGACCTCCGCTCCACAGGCTTCGGGCCTTTCGACCCAGACCGCGTGTCCCGCGGCCCGTATGTTCTTTGCGGCGTTCAGGTCCGCGTTCTCGCTGTGCCCGC